>CAVKDD010000143.1:0-4606 GCA_963654845.1 Acutalibacteraceae bacterium
ATTTAAAGTTGCTCAAAACATAAACGCAAAGACAAGAACAAATCTTTACAAGGCTATTGAAGATATTGACATGAGCCAAAGACCATACGATGTTATTGTGAAAAATAACCCTGAAAATAAAAACTTTATGTCAATAGTTGCTCAAAATTCTAAAGACCCGAAACAAAATTATGAGGTTTGGGTTCATCATTTTATGCAAAAAGTTCCTGTCCTAAAAGATGCGGTACTTGGTGCTATGGAAAAATTTGAACGAAAATTTGATTTGTATTAGTAAAAAATAAACAATAAATGATAAAAAGTAAACAAAAAAGAAAGGACGATTAAATGAACAATTTAGACAAAATTATGAAGCCAAAATCCATTGCGGTTATTGGTGCTTCAACAAAAGAACATACTATCGGTTCCGATATTATGAAAAGATTACAAGAATACAATTTTAACGGTAAAATCTACCCTGTAAACCCAAAAGGCGGAATTATTGAAGGTTTGCAAGCATATACATCAGTTCTTGAAATTCCGGGTGAAGTTGATTTGGCGATTATCGTTGTAAACGCTAAATTCGTACTTTCAACAATCGACCAATGCCACGAAAAAGGAATCAAAGGTCTTTGTATTATCACTGCAGGATTTAAAGAAACAGGTAAAGAAGGTGCTGAGGCTGAAAAACAATTATTGGCTAAAGTTAGAGAATATGGCATGAGATGTGTTGGTCCTAACTGCTTAGGTGTTGTAAACACTCACCCTGACGTTCGTATGGACGGTTGTTTTGCTGAATCATTACCTGAACGTGGTAACATCGGTTTCGTTTCTCAATCAGGTGCTTTAGGTGGCGGTATTTTGAACATCTTGAAAGACCTTAACCTTGGTTTTGCTCAATTTATTTCAATCGGTAACCAAGCAGATGTTAACGCTGAAACAGCTCTTGAATATTGGGAAAATGAAGAAGACGTTGAACAAATCCTTCTTTATATGGAATCAATCCAAAACCCTGCAAACTTCAGAAAACTTGCTTCAAGAATTTCTAAGAAAAAACCTGTATTGGCTTTGAAAGCAGGTCGTTCTGCAGCAGGTGCTTCAGCAGCATCTTCTCACACAGGTTCTTTGGCAGGTGCCGATAAAGCCGCTAACGCTTTGTTGCAACAATCAGGTGTAATAAGAGAATACTCTTTGAAAAACTTGTTCGCAACTGCAAAAGTTTTTGCTAATTGCCCTATTCCAAAAGGTGACAGAGTAGCAATTATCACTAACTCAGGTGGTCCCGGTATTATGGCAACCGATGCTGTTTGTGAATACGGTATGCAAATGGCTAAAATTTCAGATGCAACAAAAGACAAATTGAGAAGTTTCTTACCGTCAGCTGCTTCTGTTAAAAACCCAATCGATATGATTGCTTCAGCACCTATCGAACACTACAAGCAAACTTTGGAAACAGTTATTGCCGATGAAAACGTTGATATGATTATCACAATCTATCTACCGTTCTTAGGTTTGAAAGATATCGATGTTGCTAAAGCTTTGATGGAAATTAAGGCTGAACACCCTGAAAAACCTGTTATCGGTGTATTTATGACTAAGTCTGATTTCTTCTCAGCCTTGTCAGATATGGATGTTAATATGCCATTCTTTATGTATGCGGAAGAAGCTGCAGACGGTTTGAACAGATTGAATCAACAAAGATTGTGGATGGAAAGACCTGAAGGTAAAATTCCTTGCTTTGACGTAGATAGAGAAAAAGCAAAACAAATTATCAGACAATCTTTGAACGAAGACAGAGCTCAATTAACAACTCGTGAATCTATTGACGTTCTTGATGCTTACGGTATCAGAGTATGTAAATCAGGTTTTGCTACAACTGAAGAAGAAGTTGTAAGTGTTGGTAATTCAATCGGCTACCCTGTAGTTATGAAGATGACTTCAAAAACAACTTCTCACAAAACAGATGTTGGCGGTGTAAGAGTTAATATTCAATCTGAAGAACAATTAAGAGCAGAATACCGTGACTTGATTGCTAAATTGACTGAAAAAGGCTTGATTGACGGTCTTGAAGGTGTAATTATCCAAGAAATGGTTAAAGGCAACAGAGAAATGGTTTGCGGTATCGCAACAGACCCTCAATATGGTCCGATGATGATGTTCGGTTTGGGCGGCGTATTCATCGAAGTTATGAAAGACGTAACTTTCAGAATTGCTCCATTGACTGACGTTGATGCTAAAGAAATGATTAAATCAGTTAAAGCATACAAATTGTTAGAAGGTGCAAGAGGTACAACTCCTGCTCAAATGGAACAAATCGAAGAAACCTTGTTGAGATTATCTCAATTAGTTCACGACTTCAGCTTCATCGATGAATTGGATATCAACCCATTGTTGATTTCTGAAAAAACAGGTGAAGGTATCGCCGTTGACGGACGTATCAAAGTTCGTTTGGAAGAAGCTAAAAAAGCTATTATGTGTGAATGCGGTGCTTGCAGCTGCTGCCACTAATTTATGGCTTGAATAAACTTGAAGCGAGTGACTTTTTTAAAGTCACTCGCTTTTTTATGTCAGGTACTGCCTGATTTATGCAGCACACAAGCAAAAATCCAAGACAATCGTAAGGTTGTCTTGGAGAAAAAGAATACAAAAATTTGGTAGGCTCACCAAAATGTCATTCCGGACTCCGATCCGGAATCTGTTTGATATATTTTGCACAGATTCTGAATAACAAGAAAATTTATTTGCTCATTACTTTCGCAAAAATTTTCTAAGTTTTCAGAATGACGAAATCCTTGCAAGTGATACCAAATCGTCACTCTGAACTTGATTCAGAGTCTGTTTTTATATGTGGTATTGAGCGAGTTTTTATCAGATTGTTACAAAGTGAACCAACGAACCTATTGTGAGGGAAGTATGCGTAGGCGAAGGCGAACAAAAATCTACAACCCTGTCTTAGAATCCAAATTCAATTTCGTAATAATATCAAGAATAGTCTTTGCTTGATAAATTACATCAAAATATGTGTTTGGGTCATTTACGGGCTTATTTATATCAGGCTCAAACATATCTTTTGAGGTGTGAAGCAACAAATTTACATAGTTTCCGTCAATAAATCCGCTTATGCCGTTGCCTGTGGTTTTGCAAAGTTTGATAAAATCGTCCATCATTTTGGTGTTGAAGAAATATCTTGCTTCGATTTGGTCAAGACTGTATATATCAAACAGGTTTTCAAATTCATTAGATTCTAAATTTACTTTTTGAAATCCGCTCGGATGTGTTGTTGAACCGTTTTTAGCATTGATACAAATTTGAGTTTTGATATATTTTTCCATTGAAGTTTTTAACAGTACCCCTTGAAAAACTTTGACATAAGTAGTTCTTCTTCCGCCTTTTGAGGTGCGAGTTTCTCGTCTTTCAATCAGATAAAATTCAATAAGTTTAATCGGGCGTCCTTCGTATGTGCCTGTAATTACATCATCAACTTTTATATAATGATAGTGTGGTAGCATAAATACCAATTCTCTGATATCAATGTCAAAATCGTAGTTGTTTCTTAAAAATATATTGTCAAATTCGGCGTATTGGGTCGGTAGTTTAAATCTGCCGGGGTAGTAAATCAGGTTTTTGTCTAAGGCTTGGTAAATCTGACTGTATAATTCGTTTTTAACTTTTGAACAAAAAATATTGTTTAAAATCGTATGTAAAAACCACCCAAGAGAAGATGTCGCAACTCCGATAAATAATGCACTGTAAATTATTCCTTCAGGATAAGCATATTGAGAAAATCCTAAATATATTGAGGCACCTGACAATAAAACAAGTAGAAAGGTTAAGACTGCAACTGCACCGCCCAAAATTGCAATCACTTTAAAAAACTTTGCAAGACTTGCGAAAATTTTTCTTTGATTTTCCAATTTATTTGCTTTATCTTTCAGTTCTTTTTGAAATAAATTTATAACGTAGGTGTACATTTCTTGAGTTTTGTTTGTCATCAATTCTCTCCTTATTTGTTTATTAATATAGCATATTTACGAGAACAAGTCTTTATGTTAAAATATGAGAGCACAATTTTATAAGGAGAGATAATTATGGCTGATGCAAAAATTTTAGCAACTATCGAAAGATCTGATACTGAACAATTACAAATTTCAATAAGCGAATATAAAGGCAAAAGTTACTTGAATATGAGAATATTTTATACAACCGATGATGGTGCAACTTGGTTGCCGACCAAAAAAGGTGTAACTTTCACTCCTGATCAAATTGATATTTTGACAGAAGCGATTGAGTCTGCAAAACAAGAATTTATGGCAGGCGAAATGGAAGAATAGGCAACTTTTTGTCTGTTTTAACAAATATTTTTTATAAAAGAAGGATTGTCGAAAATGGAAGATAGCGTTCAAAAAAGTTTATTTGAGGTTCCGAACAAAAAGAAATTGACCTTGAAAAAACGTGAGCCTGTCGAAGAAACCGAAAATCCTTCTTTTGTTTCGCAAAATTATGCGGTTTGTTTGGTGAATATTCGCGGGTTAGGGGTTAAAACTTTCAGTTATGCAATTCCGTCTGAGATGCGAAATACCATAAAAATCGGGCAAGCATTGCTTGTTCCGTTTGGACGACAAGGTTTGAT
>CAVKDD010000144.1:0-4572 GCA_963654845.1 Acutalibacteraceae bacterium
CAAAACGATTTCCAAGAAAAACTTGGTCAAATGGCAGGTTTGTATGGCGTAGGATCTCAAGAATTGTTGAAACAATTTGGTCAAAATCCTGAGTTCATCTCTTCAATTTCTCAACAAATCGTGAATGACAAAGTTAGAGAATTCTTGTTTGCTAACAACAAAATCGAATATGTTGAAGTAAAACCTGAAGACAAAAAAGTTGAAGCTTAATAATAGTGTAGTTATAATTTTAAATAAGAAAGGGAATTAAATCATGAGTTTTGTACCTGTAGTTATTGAACAATCAAGCAGAGGCGAAAGATCTTTCGATATCTTCTCAAGATTGTTGAGAGAAAGAATTATCTTTTTGGGAACCCAAATTGATGATATGGTAGCCAATCTTGTAGTAGCACAGTTGTTGTTACTAGATAGCGAAAATCCTGAAAAAGATATTATGTTGTATATCAACAGCCCGGGTGGTAGTGTTACTGCAGGTTTTGCAATCTATGATACAATGCAACACATTAGAGCCGATGTATCTACTATTTGTTTAGGTCAAGCGGCTTCTATGGGTGCGTTCCTTCTTTCTTCCGGTACAAAAGGTAAGAGAATGGCTTTGCCTCACTCAAGAGTATTGATTCACCAACCTTTAGGTGGTGCTCAAGGTCAGGCAACCGATATCGAAATCCAAGCGGCTGAAATTATCAGAATTAAAAAATCTTTGAACGAAATTTTAGCATCAAATACCGGACAATCAATCAAGAAGATTGAAAAAGATACTGATAGAGATTACATCATGACACCTCAAGAAGCACTTGAATACGGTATGATTGATAAAGTAATTTCTCGTGATATCGTTAAATAGGACTAATTTGGAGAATATAAATGCCAAAAAGCGATGATAAATTAAAATGTTCTTTTTGTGGAAAGACTCAAGATCAAGTTAAAAAATTGATTGCGGGTCCTGAGGTTTACATCTGCGACGAATGTGTAGAACTTTGTAACGAGATTTTGGAAGAAGAATTCTTTGAAGCAAAGGATAAAGAAGCCTCAGCAGAAACAGGAAAAGAGGAAAAATCTGAAAAACCTATTCCAAAACCACACGAAATAAAAGAATATTTGGACAAATATATTGTAGGGCAGGATGATGCAAAGAAAGTATTGTCAGTTGCCGTTTATAACCATTATAAACGTTTGAAACACAACAAAAACAACGATGCTGATTCTGTAGAAATCCAAAAATCAAACATTTTGTTGGTCGGACCTACAGGTTCAGGTAAAACTTTACTTGCTCAAACTCTTGCAAAAATGTTAGATGTTCCGTTTGCTGTTGCTGATGCTACAACATTGACAGAAGCCGGTTATGTTGGTGATGATGTCGAAAATATTTTGTTGAGATTGTATCAAAACGCAGAATTTGACTCGGCAAAAGCAGAACGAGGTATCATTTACATTGATGAAATTGATAAAATTTCCCGTAAATCGGAAAATACATCAATAACAAGAGATGTTTCGGGTGAAGGTGTACAACAGGCTTTGTTGAAAATGATTGAAGGTACTGTTGCTCATGTTCCGCCGCAAGGTGGCAGAAAACATCCGCATCAGGAATTTATCGAAATTGATACAAGCAACATCTTGTTTATTGTTGGTGGTGCGTTTGTCGGTTTGGAAAAAATCATTGATGCAAGAGCAGGCGTTGGAAATACCGTTGGTTTTGGAGCAAAGGCTGCAATGTCTGAAGCCGAAAAAGAAGCAAATGCCGTTAAGTTGTTGAAAAAATTACAACCTGAAGATTTGTTGAAATTCGGTTTGATTCCTGAATTTATCGGTCGTGTTCCTGTTTATGCGGTTCTTGACCAGTTGAACGAAAAAACTTTGAAAATGATTTTGACCGAGCCTAAAAATGCGGTTCTAAAACAATATCAGGAATTGTTGAAAATGGATGGTGTTGATTTGGAATTTGAACCTGAAGCGGTTGATTTGATTGCAAAAGAAGCAATTAAACGTAAAACGGGTGCTCGTGCTTTGCGTTCGATTGTTGAAGAAATCATGCTTGATGTTATGTATGATGTTCCGACAAAAGAAAATATCGACAAATTTGTCGTTACGGCAGATATGGTTGAAAATCGCAAGAATGCAGAGATTATTCCTATTCCTAAAAAGGATTCGACTTCTGAAATTCCTGCATAATAAATTCAAATTGAATATAAATATAGAAAAAGACCTGCAATTTGCGGGTCTTTTCTATTAGTATCAAGTTTATGAAATTTTATTCATTTGTTGAAGTTTTGCTTAATTGTGCCAAAAAGTCACTTTTAATCAGCATTAAATAATATGCAATAAAGGAAACTGACGGAAGGGTGAGAACCTGCCATTTTGTCGCAATTATCGGTAAATATTGCATTCCTAAAACGTCGATTGTAGCAAAGATAATGTATAACAAAAATCCGCCAAAGTTTTCTTTTATTGTTAAGAAAATCTTTTTGATATTAAAAAAGGTTTTGAATTTTAAATCGGTGACAAACGCTATCGGGATAAGTATTCCGATTATGATTGACAAAATATTGGTATATTTTATTGCCAGCGGGTAATATTTGCTGCGTTGCGGGTCGTACAAGTCACCTGTTGCGTTGGTTACGAAAATGTAAAACGTTATTGCCAAAATCCAAAACAACGGGAGTGCGTATAGCCATTGAGCTCCCAAAAATTTTAGTCCTGATTTTGTAATTTCTTTTATTTTGCCCCAGGATACCGTGTTTTGGGTTAAGTTTTGCAATCTTTGGTTTGCATTGTATAGACAGTAGCCGCTAATGAAAAACACTACCACAAACCAGCAGAGCCAGCGTAAGGCTGAAAGTATCAGGTAGGTTGAATATTCTCTTGACGGGTCGTTTGTCAGTATAATTGTTGATGTCCAAAATAGTGGAAGAAAAAGTATTGTTCCGATAATTATTGATTTGTACCAATTTTTTCCTTTGAACATATAATAAAAAGCGTTTAATTTTTCCATAATATCCCTTCTTTTGCTTATTTTAGTATATTTTATATTTCAAAATTTCGCAATATGTAAACTTTATAAAATTGCCAAAAACAGTTTTTTATGCGAAAATTAAGGAAAAGGGAGAAAGGGAGTATATGGGCGAGTCAAAGACTTTGATTTTGATTGATGGGCACGCACTTGCGTTTCGTCAATATTATGCGTTAGAACGTACGAATATGAAAACTAAAGACGGCACACCGACATGGGCTGTTTACGGGTTTTTCAAGGCTATTTTTGACTTGCTCAAGAATGAAAATTTGGCTCCGAATGCGATTGGCGTTGCGTTTGATGTTTCTCACCATACTTTTAGAACAGAAAAATATGAGGAATACAAATCAAATCGTGAGGCAATGCCTGACCCGATGAGAGTTCAAATGGGCTTAATTTATGAGGGTTTGAGAGCGTTTAACATTCCGATTTATACAAAGGAAGGCTTTGAGGCAGATGACGTTATCGGTACAATTTCCCGCAAGGCGTGTGAACTTGGGCATAAGGTTTATATTTTGACGGGTGATCAGGATTCGTTCCAACTTATCCGCAAAAACGGCTGTATTAAAGTTATTATTCCGTCAAAAGGCGATTTGATTGAGTATGATTGGGAGAAGGTTCATGAAAAACTCGGCGTTTATCCTAATCAGGTGATTGATTACAAGGCGTTGCGAGGCGATACGTCAGATAATATCCCCGGAATTAAGGGTATTGGTGAAAAAACGGCGGTCAAACTTCTTGATGAATTTGGTACGGTTGACAATGTTTTGGCTAATGTTGAAAATATCAGCGGAAAATCTCTCAAAGAAAAAATTTCAAACGGGGTCGAAATTGCGAAATTGAGCAAATATTTAGCAACGATAGTGCAAGATGTTGAGATTGATTTTGATTTTGACAGTACAAAAATCGAAATGCCTGATATTGCTGCGGTTATGGACTTTTTGAGACAAATGCAGTTTTACAGTTACCTGAAAAATATTGAGTACATTTTAAAATTGTTTAATAAAGACGGCAAATTTGAATTTCCGAATTTGTCCAATGCTGACACTCCGACAACTTTTGGGGTGCAAGAAAACGGGCAACTCGGTTTGTTTGCTCAAGTTGCACAAGAAACAGTAAATAAAACCGAAGAAATTTCAGGGGCTGAGGTGGTCAATGATGAAGATAAATTGGCAAAATTGGTGGAAGAATTAAACAACATTCCCGCTTTTGGTATGAAATTCTTGGTGGATTTTAAAAATTCCATTAATTTTAACCTTTACGGCTTGTTAATTGGTGTAAATCCGACTTTAAAAATTGCCGAAGATAATTTTGATTTTTCTGATTATAAAGCTGAAGTGAAGACTTATTATTTGCCGATTTCGGGGCAAAATATCGAAGGCTTTAGAGATATTTCAAAGATGTTTTCTTTGCTCAAGCCGGTTTTTGAAAATCAAAATATTAAGAAATTTACTCACGATTTAAAAATTGATGATTGTGTTTTAAAGTATTACGGAATTGACATAAAGGGTGTAATTTTTGACACCTTGCTTGCTTGTTATATCAAGGATTCTAATGCAAATTCC
>CAVKDD010000145.1:0-4566 GCA_963654845.1 Acutalibacteraceae bacterium
GGCATAAATACGACAGCGAACGTAATCAATGCTGCTGCGAATGTTGCTGCCACGATAAGATATTTGACTTGGTAACAGTTTTCAGTTTTTTATTTATATAAAGAGGTATATCTTGATTTATACCGCTTTTTTAGTTTGAAATTTGTCGCAAAAAAAAGCCGTCTTAAAAAGAACGGCTACCAGACTTGGGGAGGAGGTATGAAAAACTTTCGTTTCTCATATCTATATTTTTTATAACGACAGATATTTTAGCTTCTTTAGGTAAAAGGTTTAAATCTCATCTGTTTGAAGGAGAAGATAAGCAATAAAAATGCAAAGGCTTTGTTAAACCTTTGCATTAATCTTTTTCATATTCCACCTATTGTAAATATTAACTTACTTGCATTTCTTTTTCAAAACCGAACAATGAGCTTACTGATTCGTCATCGTGGATTCTTGAAATTGCTTGAGCAAGTAATGGAGCAACTGAAATTTGCTTGATATTTGAAGGTAATTTGCTTGTATCAAGCGGAATTGTGTTAGTTACGATACATTGTGTAATTGGAGCAGAGCCAAGTCTATCAAGTGCAGGGCCTGAGAATACAGGGTGAGTTGCACAAACATAAATTTCTTTTGCACCTTTAGATTTTAATAATTTTGAGGCTTCGCAAATTGTTCCGGCAGTATCAATGATATCGTCAAACATCAAACAAACTTTGCCTTCAACGTCACCTATAACGTTAGTTGCAATGGCTTCATTGTGTTTGTCACGTCTTTTATCGATAATCGCAATCGGGCAATCAAGTCTTTTTGCAAAATAACGGGTTCTGTTAGCACCGCCCATATCAGGAGATACCGCCACCATATTATCAGGGTCAATGCCCAAATCTTTTATATAATTAACCAAAATCGGTGCCGCAAAAATGTGGTCAACCAAAATGTTAAAGAATCCTTGAATTTGGCCTGTGTGCAAATCCATAGCCAAAACTCTGTCTGCACCTGCTGTTGTTAACAAGTCAGCCACCAATTTTGCCGTAATTGCTTCACGACCTGAGGTTTTTCTGTCTTGTCTTGCATATCCGTAGTAAGGAATAACCGCTGTAATTGTTTTAGCACTTGCTCTTTTGAATGCATCAATAATAATTAACAATTCCATTAAGTTTTCGTTCACGGGATTGCAAACGGGTTGAATGATGAAAACGTCATCCCCTCTAACACTTTCTTTAACTTGAACATAAATTTCACCATCGGCAAAGTTTTTAACAACCATAGGTCCAACGGTCGTTCCAAGTTGATCAGCAATTTCTTGAGCCAATTTAGGGTTAGAACGTCCGGCAAATAACTTAATGTCATGTGTCGGGTTGATAGCTCTTTCTAATTGAGGGTATGCCATTTCTTCAATCACAGTCATTTTTTCGTAATCCTTTCCTATCCGCTTTTTCTTAATTTCGCTATTCGGACTTAACCATTATAAAACTGTCAGCGAATATCTACAATATTTTTTTAAGTTTTGTAATAGAATAAATCCGCTAAATTTTAAATTTTGACAGATTGTAAGCAAATGTTAAGAAAAATGACATTAAGCTATTAATATTTTTTTCGACTTCTTTATTAATTTTTGCTTGACGTTCAGGTGAAAGCGATTTTATTAAATCTTCATTTTTTATAATTTTAGTGCTTTTCATAATTTAATTTTTTAACATGATTTTGTAACTTTTTCAAGTTCTTGCATAGAAAAAGAGCGAACTTTTTAAAGTTCGCTCTTCTCAAGTTATGCTTATCGCTTTTTATTTTTCGTCATTAGATTTTACGGGAATTCTCATTCCGTAGAAAGAACGAATTACGAAAATCAAGGCGATTACAAGCAATACTGCTCCAATGTATGGTGCAACATGTCTGAAGTTTTCATTGATTGCAATTTCCATTGCCAACAAACCGAACAAGGTTGTGAATTTGATAATCGGGTTCATTGCAACAGAAGAGGTATCTTTGAAAGGGTCACCTACTGTGTCACCAACGACAGTTGCTTCGTGCAAAGTTGTTCCTTTTTCTTTAAGGTCAACTTCAACGATTTTCTTAGCGTTATCCCAGCAACCGCCTGCGTTTGCCATAAATACGGCTTGGAACAAACCGAATACTGCAATCGCAATCAGGTAACTTACAAAGAAAGATACCGCAAGTTGAGTTTTTACACCAGGTGCTGACAGGCATGCAAGAGCCAATGCAAACGCAAACAAGGAAATAAAGATATTAACCATACCTTTTTGTGCGTATTGTGTACAAATTTTTACAACTTCTTTAGAATTTGCAAGGTTTGCACTTTTTTCATCGGCTTCACCTAACTTGATGTTTTCTTTGATGTATTCAACCGCTCTATAAGCACCTGTTGTAACAGCTTGCATAGATGCTCCGCTGAACCAGTAAATTACCGCACCGCCAGTTAATAAACCAAGCAAGGTGTATGGGTTCAACAAGTTAAGTATTTCTTGAGGTTCAACGCCTAAAGTATCTTTGATTACCAAAATCAAAGAGAAAATCATTGTGGTTGCACCAACTACCGCAGTACCGATAAGTACAGGTTTTGAGGTAGCTTTGAAGGTGTTACCCGCACCGTCATTTTCTTCCAAGTATTGTTTTGCGTTTTCAAAATCAGCGTCAAAACCGTATTCTTTTTTGATTTCTTCGCTGATGTTCGGTACTTCTTCAATCAATGACAATTCATAAACTGATTGAGCATTGTCTGTTACAGGACCGTATGAATCGACAGCGATTGTTACAGGTCCCATACCCAAGAAACCGAAGGCAACAAGACCAAACGCAAATACTGATGAATAATCCATCATTGTTTCAGGAATATATGTACTTGCAAAGTAAGCAAAGCCCATAAGAAGTACAATTACCATACCAATCCAAAATCCTGAGAAGTTACCTGAAACGATACCTGACAAGATTGTCAAAGATGCACCGCCTTCACGAGAAGCGGTAACAACTTCTTCTGTATGTTTTGCTTTTGGAGAGGTGAAAATTTTGGTAAATTCAGGTATCAAAGCAGCACCCAATGTCCCGCAAGAAATGATACAAGACAAAATTAACCAAATGTTATGACCAAGACTGTTCAATAACCAGTAGCTTACGCCAAAGGTCATACCGATTGACAAGATTGAAGTTAACCAAACAAGTCTTGTTAAAGGTGCTTCAAAATCGAATTTTTTAACGTTCGGAGCATAAACGAATTTGTCCCAAAGTCCGTTAATCCAATATGAAACAACAGAGGTAATAATCATTAAGAATCTCATTACGAAAATCCAAGCAAGTAATTGAACTTGGTTTTCTTGACCTGCAACGGCAAGCAAGATGAAACTAACCAAAGCAACGCCTGTTACGCCGTAAGTTTCAAAACCGTCAGCTGTAGGTCCGATTGAATCGCCCGCATTATCACCCGTACAATCTGCGATTACACCAGGATTTCTCGGGTCATCTTCTTTAATACCGAATTGAATTTTCATCAAATCTGAACCGATATCGGCAATTTTTGTAAAGATACCGCCTGCTACACGCAAGGCTGAAGCACCAAGAGATTCACCGATAGCAAAACCGATAAAGCATGCTCCTGCGATTTTTTCTGGTACGAACAACAAGATGATTAACATCATGATAAGTTCAACCGAAACCAACAAAACACCAATGCTCATGCCTGCTTTTAGAGGAATGTTCATTGTGTTAAGCGGATTACCTTTTAATGCGGCAAATGCAGTTCTTGAGTTAGCAAGAGTGTTCATTCTGATACCGAACCAAGCAACCGAATAAGAACCCAAAATACCGATAACAGACCAAGCAAGAATTGTCAAAACTCCGCCAATTCCCATTTGTCTTAAGTATCCGAAATAGAAGGCGATACACAAACCGATTAGGATTTCCAATACCGCTAAGAATTTACCTTGTTGAACCAAATAAGTTTTACAAGTTTCAAAAATAGTGTTTCCAACATCGTCCATAACTTTGTGAACTTCAAGTTTTTTGATGTTTAGAAATTCTACAAGTCCCAAAACAAGACCCAATACGGAAATTCCGATTCCGATAAGCAATAAGGTGTAACTGCAAGGTGCAATTTCCTTAATGCGAGGAACGAGCAAATCCGCTTCACTTGCGAATGCAGGTGAACTTACCAAAAGAGTTGCTACTAACATTAGCAGGCTCATTGGTGAAAATAACTTTTTAAACATAAGCTCTTTCTCCTTTTTTGAAAGTTTATATCTACATTGTAATTATATTTTATATTTGTTGTAAAATGCAACATTTAACAATAAATTTTACAATAACCTCGTTGTTTGATATACTACCGTTATGAGCGATATTTTGAAATATCTTTGGATAGGTACGGCAATATTTTGTGTATTTGCACTGATAGCTTCAATACCTGTTGCAAAATACCAAACAACTTTTAAAGGTTTTTTATATAAACAAAAATATGCCCCGCAAGCAAGGCTTAATGCCGCTCAAAAATATATGGACGCTTACGAACGAGGAGAAATTTCTGATATTTATCAGTTTGGTTATTCCCCCGAATTTATAAATTATTATCACCAA
>CAVKDD010000146.1:0-4537 GCA_963654845.1 Acutalibacteraceae bacterium
TTTTACCCGCCAAACCTACATATCCAACGCAATATCAAGGGTTGGGGCTTTGGCAACGATTGCACTTGAAGAGATTATATCAACTCCGCATTCCGCAATCGCACGGACGGTTTCAAGTCTGACATTTCCGCTTGCTTCCACAATCGCTCTATGGTCAATCAATTTAACCGCTGATTTCATTGTGTCTAAGTCCATATTATCAAGCATAATAATATCAACCCCGAGCGGCAACGCCTCTTTAATTTGGTCAACCGTATCGCATTCAAGTTCAATTTTATGTGCATGAGAAAGATTTGCTTTAACCTTTTCCACCGCCTTCGTAACCGAACCCGCAACCTGAATGTGGTTATCCTTAATCATCGCACAATCAGAAAGATTAAATCTGTGAAGAGCTCCGCCACCTGTTTTGACAGAATACTTTTCAAAAGCTCTAAACCCGGGAGTAGTTTTTCTTGTATCAACGATTTTGCAAGGCAAATCACCGATTGCAGCTTGGTATTTGTGAGTTTCTGTCGCAATTCCACTCATTCTTTGAATGTAATTTAATGACACTCTTTCGCCCAACAGCAAATATTTACCCGGACCTTCAATTCTTGCCAAAACATCGCCTTTTTTGATTTTGTCGCCGTCTTTGAACAACAAATCAACTTTTACTCTGTCTGACAAAATTTTAAAAACTGTTTTAAAAACATTTAATCCGCAAATAATACCTTCACTGCGTGAAACAAGTGACGCCTTGAACATTTCGTCTTCCCCGACAATACTTTCGGTCGTAACGTCACCAAATCCTATATCTTCCATTAACGCTGATTTTACATGTTCTTCTACATAAAAATTACTTAGCAAAACTAATTTCTCCTTTATTATTTTTTATCAAACTGTGTTCGCAAATACTGTTTTTTTCCAAATAATCCGTACGGTAATGAGCCCCACGAGATTCTTTTCTGTTCAAGGCAGAAGTTATAATAAGTCTTGCCGTGATTAACATATTACGCAATTCATATTCTGCCGCATTTTTGCATTTATCTACTCGTCCGAATTTTTCAGAAATATTTTCAACGGTTTGCAAAGCTTCCGTTAAAGATTTTTCGTTCCTGAAAATTCCGACATTTTCCCACATAATTTCTTTTAATTGTGTCTTTAATTTTTCAACTTCAACCTCAGAAAATTTTAAATTTTCCTCGTATTTTTTGATTAAATTTTCATCAATTCCGCCAACTTCGGAAATCTTTGTATTTTTCAAATAATCCGCAACTTCAAAAGCAAAAACTACACATTCAAGTAACGAATTACTTGCAAGTCTGTTTGCTCCGTGCAACCCTGTTGAAGAAACTTCGCCGATAGCAAACAAACCTTTTGCAGAAGTTCCGGAAGTCAAATCGGTTTTCACACCACCCATAAAATAGTGAGCGGCAGGAGAAACAGGAATGAAATCTTTTGTAATATCTATACCGATTTCGCTACATCTTTTTGCAATAGTCGGAAATCTTTTTAACAATTTTTCCTTACCGATACCCGTTGCATTCAAATACACATTCGGAACATTTGTTTCTTCCATTTCGGTAAAAATTGAACGTGCAACGATATCACGAGGGGCAAGTTCTTTTCTCTCATCGTACTTATACATAAATTCATGCCCGTCTTTATCGCAAAGTTTAGCACCTTCTCCACGAACTGCCTCACTTATCAAAAATCTGTTTTCACGAGAATCATCGGCAAGTGATGTCGGGTGGAATTGTACAAACTCCATATCCTGAAGTTCAACACCCGCTCTATAACATAGTGCAGGACCGTCACCCGTTGCAACTGACGGATTAGTAGTATATTTATATAACTGTCCGACACCGCCTGTCGCCAAAATTACCACAGGGGCTTCAATCGCTTCATATTCGTTCGTTTTGGAATTATAAACCACAATCCCCGTACATACGTTATTTTTTACGGAAATATCAACAATCGGAGAATTTTCTTTGAGAGAAATGTTCTTATTTTCACGAACTTTTTTACACAAAGCTATTGTCATTTCTCGTCCTGTTGCATCACCGCCCGAGTGCAAAATTCTTCTGATACTGTGAGCCGCTTCTTTTGTCAAAGTAAAATTACCGTTCTCATCTCGGTCAAATTCTACCCCGAATTTCAGCAAGTCATGAACGACTTTATCCGAATTTTCACTCACAAATTTTGTCGTATTCAATTCGCTTAAACCCGCACCCGCCTTCAAGGTATCAGACACATGGAGTTCCACCGAATCCTGTGTATTATCTTTCAATACGGCAACCATACCACCTTGAGCATAATACGAATTACTGTCGTCTAAATCTGATTTTGTAACAAGTAAAATCCCGTTTGGAAGGTCTTTTAACTGTTGTTCTATTTTTAATGCTGCATACAAGCCTGAAAGTCCGCTACCTGCAACTATTATCGAATATTTTGAATGTTTCATCTTCGTGTTTCCCGTTTTTTCCTAATAATTTTATAACAAAAAGAACATTTGTGCTATGAAACGAAGAAATTTTATAAAATATTTATCTTTATAATTCAAAGAAGAACTAAAAACGCATTCACAAAAAGAATATCCCCAAAGCCTAAACTTGACAACAATTCAAACCTTATCACCTCGCACATATAATGTGAAAAACACAAGGAGTAAATTATGATAAATTCAAATATAAGGCTAATGTTGGTTGAAGATCATAAACTTATGCGAGTAGGTCTGAAATCGCTATTTGAAGAACAAGACGGGCTTGAAGTCACTTCAGAAGCCAACAACGGACACGATGCGATTGAAAAATTCAAAACGACCCACCCCGATGTAACCCTTATGGATATAGGGTTGCCCGACATTTCGGGAATTGAAGCCACTAAAAAAATTCTTGAACTCAACACCAATGCCAAAATAATAATTTTAACCTCACATCTTAGTGAAAACGAAGTGCTTGATGCCTTACAATCAGGGGCTTGTGCATACGTTATGAAGGATATCAACACAGACATCTTAAAAATGATAATTAAAACAATCAAAGAAGGTGCAATGTGGATAGACCCTTTAGCCGTGCCGATTTTGCGTGATAAAAATTGCGGAATTGTCCCGCAACGTCAAATGTCCCGTGCAATGTTCAGAGAAAAACATTCAAACCTCACCCAACGAGAATACGAAGTCCTAAAACTTGTTGTTGACGGAAAATCCAACAACGAAATCGCCGAAGCTCTGACGATTTCTTCACACACGGCCAAAGCACACGTTTGCAATATTATCCAAAAACTCGTTGTGGATGACAGAACTCAAGCCGCCGTAAAAGCACTAAAAGAAGGACTTGTCTAAATTTATCCTTTTCTCAAACCCTGCTACAATTTTCTTTCAAAAATATTGTAAACTTTTATTAACAAAACACCTGTAAAAATTAAAGATTTTACTTGTAAATGTCGATATTCACCATGTATCGACTAAAGAGTATAAGTTACGAAATCAGAATGAAAGGAAAACAATGGGTTTAGCGGCATCACAAGCAAGATTATTAACCATAACAGCCAGAAAATCTGACTGTGAGTTTTTGTCAATGTCTTTGTCACATCAAAAGCTTTCACTTGCTCGTGATATGGAAAAAGTTTCCTCAGATTACCAAAACGCATTGAGCCAAACAAAACTGGTTTATGATTACTATGGCTCAGGCGATACAAGCATAAATTTGGATTACGGACTATTGATGACTCCGTCAATTTACAATGACTACTACCCGAAAACCGTTACCGATGCAGATAACAGAGTAATTTTAAATTCTTCTTATGCGGCAGCGGCAAGAGCAGCAGGAATTCCTGTTGAAGGTCTTGAAGGTACTCCGTCAGATTCTGTTCGTAATGCGTTTGTTGAAGCGTTAGCGGGAGCAGGCGTAATCACTGCAACTCGTGCTGCATCAATCGAAGCCGTAACTTACGGCAACACAATAGGTTTAGGCAGTACTTCAAACGTTACCGCTTCTTATACACAAGTTTCGTATGACCAACTTCTTGATATGATTGAAGCCTCTACAGGTGGAACTTCTACATTGGATTACGGATTGAACTTTGCAATGACAAGAGGTGAAACAAATAGCGAAGGCGATAATTATCTTTCATTAAATATTGGCGGTGAAGGTTTAAGATTAAGAACCTTTGATAAAAACGGTAATGAAAAAAGTACCGCCAGCAAAGTCGGTGAAGATAATACAATAAATTTAAAAAGCTTATTAACCGGCGATGATCAATTTGTTTTATACTTGAAATCTCCGGAAGGTGCAGCAACCCCAATTACTGAAGCTGCATATTTACAACAATTAATATGCGGAAGCGAAAGTGGCAGAAATTCCTTCAGCCAATACTTGGTGGACATGTTTTCAAGCGTTTTAGGCGGAGTAAAATCAAACGAAACAGCCTTGCAATATGCAGCAAACGCTGTCTATGATTTGATTTACCCAAACAGCGAAGTTCAAACTTGGGCTAATGGTGTTATTGCACTGGATAATGGTAAATATGTAACAAGTACAGACAGAAAAGACCATGG
>CAVKDD010000147.1:0-4524 GCA_963654845.1 Acutalibacteraceae bacterium
TATCTTAACAATATTCTTATCGGTCACTTTGCATAAAAACTTTAATAATGATAAACATTTTGTTACAAAATTTCATTTTTAGTAGAGGTTTAATTAATTTTACAGTAAAATGGTAGCATATTTTGAAAACAAGGAAGTTTAAATGTTGAAAGATTACGATTTAACCAGTTACAATTATTATTCAAATCGCAGAGATATGGAGATTATCTCAAATATTGTGGATAGTTTGAAAAAAATCTTGGAAGAAGACAGCAAGCAGGAACAACCGTTATTCTTGAAGATTTCTGACAATTTGATTATGAATATTGCCAGAAAAGTTGTTCAAGAAAAGAAAAAAACTTTTCTAATCGGTATTACTGGCGAAAGTGCTTCAGGCAAGACGGTTTTTGTTGATAATACAATTAAAGCGTGTGTCAAAGATAAAACCGAAGGAATTTACACCGTTATCAGATGTGATGATTATTACAAAGACACTTCTAAAGAGTTGAAAGAAGCGGGAAGTTATGAAGAATTGTTCAAAACAGGTTTCAGTTTTGATACTCCGGATGTAATTGATTTGGATTTGATGAAAAGTCATTTGGTAGCTTTGAAGGAAGGTTTGACAATTCGTTCTCCTCGCTACAATTTTGTAACTTGTGAATCAACTCCTGACGGGGACGAAAAAACTCCTGCAAGAGTAATCTTAACAGAAGGTCTTTACGTTTTGAATGAAGGTATCCGTGACATTATGGACGTGAAAGTTTTTGTTTTCACTCCGCTTGAAGTCATTAAAGAAAGATGGTACAAACGTGCTGCAGGGCGTGGCAAAACAGGTGTTGCGGCGGATATGCAGTTTGCAGATGTTAATAATACCGCTCAAAAATATATTCGTCCGACTTACCAAATTTCAGATGCCGTTATTAACGGAATGGTTAGCCAAGAATATATCCAAGAGATTACGGATAAAATCTTTAAAACTCTTAAAAGTATTGAATTTTAAAACAAAAATGTCGGTCATTAGACCGACATTTTTTTAGGAAGTAAAAATGAGAATTAAAATGCTTTGCGGCAGGTCGGGCATGGGTTTTCGTATTGGATAGGTGCTGCACAACCGCAAACTGTACCTTTTTGTATTTTTACTCCGTGTAGTTTTTCGCATTTTGTAAGTTTTGGTTTCTTGCATTTACATTTGCATTTTACGACTTTTTCGCATTTGTTACATTGTCTGAAGCCTGTGAAAGGGTTTAAGCTGTTAGGTCCTTCGTATGTCCAGGCAAAGCCTTGTGTCGGAATTGCAAGAATTGCCAATACTCCAAGTGTTGCAAATAATTGTTTCATTAACTATCTCCTTAAATTTTTATTTGGATTAAATCTATCGACTACATTATTATTTTATAATTTTTAAATCTTTTTTCTATAACCGAACGGTCGGTTTGAATGCTCTTTTTTGTCTAGCCCGAAATAATAAATTTTCCAAATAAAAAAAGACTTAGAACATTTGTTCTAAGTCTTTTTCAATGTTTAGTAAATTCAAGAATTACTTAGAGATGCTAGCATCGTCTAACAAGATAACTTGGATTTCTTCACCTTGTTTAGCACTGTAGTTCAAACCAGGAGTTACCAAACCTGTGATTAAACCAACACCAGCACCAACAGGAGTACCGATAGCGATACCTGTACCAACTTTGTGAGGTTTCGGAATGAATGAGAAACCAACACCTGCACCTGTACCAACTGCTGTACCACCAACTGTGTACAATGCAACTTTACCTGCTGTCATCCAAGGACCTTCTTTCAAAGCATAATCTTTGTAGAAAGGTTTAGCGTTCATATCAACTGTTTTACCGTCAGGAGTTACAACTTTAGTGATTTGAGTGTAAACTCTAGCGTTTTTGTTGAACCATTGAGGATCTTTAATATCTAATACAGAACCGTAGAAGATAGAACCTGCAGGGAATAACAAAGTACCTTCTTCAGTAACGATATCTTCAGCGTTTGTGAAAGTTACTGAATCGCCTGCTGCGTGAAGTTTTGATTTGAATGCTTCGTTAAATTCAACTTCCAAAACGTTACCTTGTTTGATAATGTTTCTCAAGTTAGTAACTGTTACTTCGTTACATTCAGCTTTTTTAGTAACGTTCAAGTGTTCAGTTCCTAAAACTGTTTCGTTAACGTGTTTGTATTGAGATTTAACCAAGTCTAATCTTTGTCTCAATCTGTACAAAAGAACAGCTGCTTCTGCTCTTGTAAGATTTTCGGTTGGTCTTAATTCTAATTCATTCGGGTGGTTTACATAAATTCCGTAAGAAAGAGTTTTTGCGTAAACATCTTTAGCCCATGCCGGAACTTTGTTAGCATCTGAATACTTAGACATAACTGAAGAATCAACTGAACCATCAATAGTGATGTGGCTGATTACTGATTGAGCTTCATCTCTCAACATTGCTTTGTTTGGTTGGAAAGAACCGTTAGGGTAACCGTAAACCAAACCTAATTGTTGAGATCTTGCGATTGGAGCATAGATGTCAGAAGATTTAGCAACGTCAGAGAATTTAACTTTTGAAGTTACTTCTAAGTTTTCGTTACCTAAAACTTTCAACAATGCTTTAACAAATTCAACTCTTGACATAACGCCTTCAGGATTGAAGTTACCGTCAGTCAAAGTCATAACTGAATCGTTTACAACGCTTGCGATTTCTGTTTGAGCCCAATAATTTTGGTTAATATCATTGATGCCTTGATAAGCAAATGCAGACGTAGTGCTTAATGCGATAAAGCCGCCTACTAACAAGCTTGCTAATAATTTTTTCATTTCTACTTCCTCATCTTTCTATTAAATAAGTAAACCAAATTTCATGTTTATTATATTATATATATGATTAAATGTAAAGTATTTACCCAAAATTTTCCAACAGGAGGATAAAAATATGAGGAAATTAATTCCAACCAAAATAGTTTCAACTTTAGGCCCCGCTTCAAATAACGAGGAAATGATTAGAAAATTATTCAAAGCAGGTGTTACCATGTTTAGAATTAACTCTTCGCATGACAACATCGAAACTCACACCAGAACATTAGGTTATATCAGAAAAATTGAAAAAGAAGAAAATGCAATAATCCCTGTACTTTTGGACTTGCAAGGTCCTAAAATCAGAATAGGACAACTTGATGCACCAATCCAAATTCGCACTGGAGAAGTTTTGAAATTCCGATATCAGGAAAAATACGTTGACGGTATTATTCCTGTTGATTATAAAGGCATTGCAACGGATGTTAAGTCAGGTGAAAAAATCTTGATTGATGACGGGAAACTTCAATTTGTCGTTGAAAAAACTGAAGGTGATGTCGTTTATGCAAAAGTTTTAACTTCGGGCGAAATTAAATCAAGAAAAGGCTTGAATATTCCGGGTGGAACAGGCAGTATTGATATCTTAACAAAGACAGATTTGGAATACGTTGATTTTGCAATGAAAAATGATATCGACTATCTCGGTTTGTCTTTTGTAAGAAATAAAGAAGACCTTTTGAAGTTGAGAAAAATTTTGTGTGCTAACGGCTCAAGATTAAGGATTATTTCAAAAATTGAAAAGCCGCAGGCAATCGAAAATATTGATGAAATTATTGAACATTCTGACGGCATTATGGTTGCAAGAGGCGATTTGGGTATTGAAATTCAAACAGAATTGTTGCCGATTGCTCAAAAAACAATTATTAAAAAGGCTAATATGGCAAGAAAACCCGTTATCGTTGCTACACAAATGTTAGAGTCCATGACTGAAAATCCTATTCCGACAAGAGCGGAAACTTCTGACGTTGCAAATGCGATTATTGACGGTGCGGATGCAGTTATGTTGTCAGGTGAAACCGCAATGGGTAAATATCCTGTTGAAGCGGTTACCGTTATGGGAAAAATTGCCGAAGAAATCGACAATAGCCAATTTATTCGTAAAAATGAATTTGTAAGAAATCTTGAAGGTTTTACAAACGAAATTCCGAAAGCGATAGCTCTGTCTGTTGCGGATACAGTGAAACATATTCCTGCGGTTAAAGGTGTTATTGCCTTGACTGCAACGGGTTATACGCCTGCTTTGATGTCCGAATGCAGACCGACTGTTCCGATTTATTCCTTGTCTTCAGATTTGAAGGTTTGCAGATGGTTGCAATTATATAATAATGTCTTTTCAATGAAAATTGAAAAATCTTTAGGGCATGAATTGAATATTGATGCTCAAGCGTTCTTGTTAATGGACGAATTTTTGAAAAACGGTTTGAATTTGAACACTAAAGATATCGTGATTTTGACGGGTTCCGTTCCTCACTTTATGTCAGGTGAATCTACAAACTTCTTGAAAATTCATGAAATTTCTTAGTAAAAATTAAACAAATTAAATTTTAAAAAGGGCGAGATTTTGAAGTTATCTCGCCTTTTATTTATTTTTATTACAATTTTCAGGGTGTGCCGAGTTTGACAGAATTATCTCGTAATATTCGTTTTTATCAATGTTTACGCCCATTGTGTTAATGTCGCAATACTTCTTTTTCTTC
>CAVKDD010000148.1:0-4523 GCA_963654845.1 Acutalibacteraceae bacterium
CCTTTATGGTATGGTATGGTATGGTGTGGCGGGGCGGAGCAAATATTAGCTTCCGATTGTTTTTATATCTGTGTACGGGAAATCGATTTACTCAAAAATATGAAAGTTTAGTAGTTAAGATAAAAAGAAAGCAGGTAAAAATGGCAGATTTGTGTTCTTCAAAGTATGGATATCAACCGATTAGAACTGTAACACATGAGTATACAGGAACAAAGATTAAGACACATGTTAATGTTGCAAACGGTCGAGTAGAATCTACGGTAAAAGATGTGACTTTAGGTAAAAATAGTCCATTGAAACAGTTGGGTATTGATAATATTACTTTTATTAAACCTCGTGGTCAAGAAACTATTGTAGAGTTATGGAGTTTCCCTAAAGGTAATTTTATTAAAGCATTTAAACATGGTGGAACCTTCCTTCAAAAAACAGAAAGAAATCAAATGAAAGCTTTTATTGATGCGTTAAAAGAGTGTAAATTAAAAGGTATAGCACCTGAATTGAAAATGTTACCATCTATATTACAATATTTAAAATAAGACAACAAGAAGCGGCACGACCATTCGGTCGTGCCGCTTCCATTTTTAATTCTATTGTTGAATTTGTATTATGTTGACATAATTTTAAGTGTCAGGCAATGCCGTGACCTACGTTTGGGTTTTGTGGCAGGTGTTCAATGTTGAAATATAAAACAGATGCTTACAAAGTGAACCAACGAACCTACGGTGAGTTGGTTTTAACAGATTCTGAATAACAAGAAAATTTGTTTGCTCATTGCATTCACAAAAATTTTCTAAGTTTTCAGAATGACAAGCCCTTTGGTAAGCCCACCAATTAGTCATTCTGAACTGACTAGAAAATGAGTTGAGAGGAACTCGAAACGTAATTTTCTGTTCCTACTCGGTGATTCAGAATCTCTTTAATAATCAAAATAGAACACAGTATTAAGTCCTAAAATCCTTGTTACACCTTGCTATTGAAGAGACCCTGAAACCAGTTCAGGGTGACTTTTGGGGGATAAATTATTGTTTTTCACTTTGCCTTTAAATTTTTTTTGTAAACAAATGTAACAAATTGAGCCGTTGTTGAAATCGGACGATTTCAAAATACTTTATATAAGAGAGAGCAATATAAAATAAATAAGGAGACGAGATATGGCATTTTTAGCATTGGCAAGTCAAAAAAGTTTAATGATGTTACAAAAAAACTTTTTGCAATTTCAGTACACATCAATTATGAACCAAACACAAGCAGCATCTGCACAAATGACTGCGATTGAACGTAGTTATGCAGGTTCGGATGAGGACTATACGGAAGATGCGTCTTACATCTATTATCAAGATTTGAGTGACCAACTTGAAACCGAAAAAGATTCACTTGATTCGCAATTAACTGCGATTGAAAACGAAATTTCAGGTTTGAAGACCCTTGTTCAAAACAACATCAAATCAAGTTGTACACTAAACTTAATCAATTCGTAGTAATTGATTACAAAGATTTTTCAAAAAGTTCCACAGTGTTGAGCATCAGTGACGTAATTGTCATTGGTCCGACACCGCCCGGAACAGGTGATATGTACGATGCGACACGGGAAGCGGTTTCAAAATCGACGTCTCCTCTGGTTTTACCGTTTTCATCTTTGAAAATCCCTACATCTACTACCACACAATCGTTTTTTAACATTTCCCCTTTTATAACATTTTTCCCCACTGCAGAAACTACAACATCTGCAGTTTTTATTATGTCTGCCAACTTTTGGGTTTTGCTGTGACAAACAGTGACCGTTGCGTTTTTATTCAACATCATCTGAGAAAGCGGTTTTCCGACAATGTTTGAACGTCCGACTATCACAACGTGTTTGCCTTCAACTTCTATATTATACTCAGCAAGCAAAAGCATTATCCCTTTTGGCGTGCAAGGGTAAACTGTCGGTTCTTCGCCCGAAAAAAGTTTGCCGAAGTTTTCAGGTGTAAAGCCGTCAACATCTTTTTTAGGATTAATCGTATTGATTACTTTTTCCTTTGAAATATGCTCAGGTAGCGGTAATTGAACAAGTAACGCCGTTACCGTATCGTCATTATTAAGTTCTTCAATTTTGTTCAAAAGTTCGGCTTCTGTGATATTTTGCGGATATTGCAAAACTTTTGAATTTATCCCGAGTTTTTCAGCCGTTTTTTTCTTGTTATTGACGTAAATTTTACTTGCAGGATTTTCACCAACCAAAATCACAACCAAAGTCGGTTTTTTCTCAAATTTATCAATTTTAAGTTTGAGTTCCGCTAGAATTTTATCTCTAAGTTTTTTCCCGTCAAGTATTTGTGCCATTTTACCTCTATTGTTTTATTTGCGGCAGATTTAATCTGAAATAAAACTCTTTAATTGCCTGTTCTACGCATTCGGAGTCTTTCGATACGGAATTGTTTTTCAAGTTTTCGTCAAACGGAATTACTCCCAAGACTTCCAAATCATTTGTTCTTAAAAACTCATAAACCGATGACAAATTATTATCGTCAACCTTGTTCAACACCACCCCGAGTTGGTTTCCCGCAGCGTATTTTGCGCTAAATTCTTCAATTCTTTTGGCAAGGTGTGCGGATTCAACCGTTGGTTTTGCAACAATTATTGTTGAGTCAATTTCGGTATCTACAAGTTGGTTAAGGTATTTCAAGTCAAATTCGCAGTCAAAAATTACGATATCATATTGTTTTATAACTCGATTTACCGCATCATTGATAAGTTTTGTAATCGGGCAACGGCAATCCTTTGAACCGACAAGCCAAGAAACGATTATATCAACATTTTCCTCAATAGAAACAATGATGTCTTCCATTGCCCAGTCGATAAATTCCTGTTTTGTCATATCTTCGGGAATTCCTGTTTTGTATTCGTGTTTGCCTGTGCGGATTCCGTAAATCGTATTTCTTATGTCAAGTCCGAAACTGTGTCCGAGTTCGCCTGCCAAGTCGTTATCAAACAGCAAAATTGATTTTTCAGGAAACATTTGTCTGAAAATTCTCATAAATGCTTTTACTATTGTTGTTTTTCCGCTTCCGCTTTTTCCCGTAATTGCCAGTTTTACTGTCAATATTATATCCTCTCTGTTGTATTAAGAGTTTCTCATCAATGCGTGATTGTGTCAACTTCTCTAATAAATTAAAAACGAAGACTATACCGCCTTCGTTTTTAATAATCTTTTGTTTATCTCTTATTCAGCAACTTCATCTTCGCTGATAGATTCTTTAACTACTTCTGAAGCAGTAACTTCGATGTTCAATTCGCTCTTAACTTTTGAAGTTAATTTGATAAGCATTACATAGTTACCGATTCTGTTGATAGGAGCGTTTAGAGAAACTGTTTTTCTATCAACTTCGATACCTGCTTGAGCAGCCAATTCTTCAGCAAGTTTTTTAGTTGTAATTGTACCGAACAATTTACCTGATTCACCTGCTTTTGCCGACAATTTCAATGTACCGAATTTTTCGATTGCTGCTGCTTTTTCTAAAGCTTCTTGGTGTAATTTTTCTTGTTTTGCTTTAATTCTTGCGATATTTTTTTCTCTGTTAGCCAAAGCACCTTCTGTAGCAACTTCTGCAGCACCTTGAGGTAACAAGAAATTTCTTGCATAACCATCTTTAACGTTGATGATATCGCCAACTTCGCCTAAGTTTTGAACTTCTTTTTTTAATATAACTTGCATACTAATTTCTCCTTTTGTATTTATATTTCTGCATGTAGTTTTAAACTACTACAAAAATGCAGTTTTGTCGATAGTTTTTGTAATTTTGTTAAGTATTTGTATTCTTTTTGACTTAGCCGAGCAAAATTAACCCGAACCAAATGAAGATAATTCCTGAAATTATGCCGATAATTGATAAGTGCCAACTTCCGTATTCTTTAGCTAGCGGAAGTAAGGTATCGAACGAAATATAGGTCATAATTCCTGCAACTGTTGCCATTAAAAATCCTACGAAAAAGTTTGGTACAAACAGTCCGAAAATGAACATTCCGACCAATGCTCCGATAGGCTCGGTAATCCCTGACAGTGCAGCATAAAGCATTGCGTATCTTTTTTTACCCGTAAGGTGATAAATCGGTAATGCAACGGAAATACCTTCCGGAATATTGTGAATTGCTATTGCAAAAGCAACCGAAAGTCCAAGCGTTAAATCCTGAGTGGTAGTCAAAAAGGTTGCCATGCCTTCAGGAAAGTTGTGAATACAAATTGCAACCGTGGTTACAATTCCCGCACGTTTCAACAGTCTTGAATGGTGGCGTTCGTATGCTTCGTTGTCTTCAGGGTTTAGAAGTTCGTCAGCATCAACATGGTCAGGTATGAAATAGTCGATTAACAACGAAATAAGAATACCTAAAATAAATCCGCCAAATACCAGCCATTGATATCCGTGAGGAAAATGTGTTTTTAATAGGGTTTCTGCTCCCGGGATAATGTCAACCAGCGAAATAAAAATCATTACTCCGGCTGAAAATCCCAAACCTATTGATAGTGCTTTTAAATTATCTTTTTT
>CAVKDD010000149.1:0-4518 GCA_963654845.1 Acutalibacteraceae bacterium
CAAAAGGTTAAAGAAACTTTCCCTGATAAGACCGTTTGGTTATATACGGGTTTCCTTATGTATCAAATTCTTTCCACTGCCACGTTTCAGAACAAATCAGTCCTGTTCAAAAACAAGATATCGAAGGCAGATTTTGGGATTTGTTTAACGGCGGAAAAATCCAGTATGTAAAATATCCGATTTCTTATAACACAAAAGCGGTTGAAACCTTGCTTGAACGTGCTATGGATAAAGGATTTTACGAAGGTGTAAACTTGTCATTATCATATTGTGATGATTGCGGACACCAAGAATTGAATATGGACGTTTGTCCGAAATGCGGTTCTAAGAACCTTACTAAAATCGACAGAATGAACGGTTACCTTGCTTACTCAAGAGTTAAAGGTGATTCAAGACTTGCCGATCACAAAATGGCAGAAATTAAAGACAGAGTGTCTATGTAAGATATTTAAAATCTTTGAAAAAGGAGTGTAGGAAATTCTCGCTCCTTTTTCGAGATATATTCAAGGAGTAGAGATGAATTATCATAATATTACTAAAGATGATATGTTGAATGGGGACGGCTTGCGAGTTGTACTTTGGGTTTCGGGGTGTACTCATCACTGTGAAGAGTGTCAAAATCCGATTACTTGGGACTTGGCGGGCGGTATTCCGTTTGATGAAGCAGCTGAACAAGAATTGATGGATGCTCTTACTCCAAATCATGTTTCAGGTATTACATTTAGCGGTGGTGACCCTATGCACCCGTTCAATCGTGCTGAGGTTACAAGACTTGCTCAAAAGGTTAAAGAAACTTTCCCTGATAAGACCGTTTGGTTATATACGGGTTTCCGTTGGGAAGATGTTAAGGATGAACCTGTCATGAAATATGTTGACGTTTTGGCTGACGGAAGATTTGTGAAGGCTTTGAACGATAATAATCTTCATTGGGTCGGAAGTTCTAACCAAAGGGTTATAAATGTTCAGGAAACCTTGAAAACGGGTAATGTTGTTCTTCACGAAGAACCTGCAAAGATTAACTAGAAAAAGCACCTCATTAGAGGTGTTTTTTAGTATTTGTATCAGATTGAAATTTGAAGATTAAACATAAATCCCCAACCGACTCGTCCGCCTACTCGAATAATACTTTCGGCAAAACAGGTTACCCGTTCGGTTATTCGTTTTCTCACGCCCGCTCCGAATTGGGCCCAAGTGTTGAGTTTTAATTTGTCTAAGTGGGTGTCATCTGCCTTTAATTTGATGTCGCTCATAATCGGGATTACACACCCGCCGAACAGGTACGGTTCAAAACCGTTTTCGTTGCGGTAGGTAATTCTAAGAGAAGGTGCAATCATAAGCCCGTTGACTTGTGATTGGCTTAAATCCACATTTTGAAAGTTCACAAGGTTTGTGGGGTTTAAAAAAGTGTATGAGGTTGTGAAATTCGGTTGAAAAATTAACCTTTTGAATTTCAAATTATATGCAAGTTTCAACGCCGTACCTGCCGTTACTATCGCATAGTCGTCTTTTTGCCCGAGATAATGGTTTTCAACACCTACACCGCCACCGTTTATTGTCCAACCGGTGTAAAAATTATTTTTAAACAGGCTCAACAAATACCCGCCATATCCGCCGTTTTGACACATGTTTGAGGCTTCAAACTGTTGAGATGAACCGATATAGGCTCCGTAAATTGTTGAAAAAAGTTTCCAATCATTTTTCAGGGTGTGCATAGGAAAGTCAAATCCAATCATCATTCCGTAAGATTGATTTCTTACATGCGATATTGCACCTGACAGGTGGAAAGATTCCAGGTTTACATAAGGTCTAATCCAAAATGCCGAACCGTCTTGGTAGTATTGGTCAACGTACATTCCGCTACGATTTGCAAAAGCGTAAGAATTTAGTTTTTGCTGAACGATTTTTCCTTCTCGCAGGTTTGTGTAAATCTCGTCAGTTCGGTTTAGAGAATAGTCATAACTTAACATTTGGTTCATAAAGGCACTTGCCGTTGCTCCCTGATAACGTTGGATATTCGGGTTAAATTCGTTAATTGCTTCTATTAGCGTAAGTTTTGGAGTTAATGCCCAATAATATTTTTTCACCGCACCATATACGGTTTGATTTTTGAGTTTTTCGGAAAGTGTTAAATTTGTTCCGTAAATATTATGATTGAAGAGGTCAAATATTGTCAGCGGTTGGGTCGGTTCACTCAAAAGGTTGATATCTCTGAGTGTAATATTTTGCAAGGCGGAACGACTGCTGTTTGTCAAGATGAAATAATCACTTGTTGCATTTGCAGGGTCAACGTCAATGGAAAAACTGTTATCGTTTCCGATTAGGTTTAAATTGAGCTTGTTTTGAGTAATTACCCCGTTCATAAAATTAAAATGAGTGTTTTCGGCGTTTAGAACGGCGTTTGGCATTGCAGAAATTCCGTTGTAAAATTCAAGGCTCACGTCTTTTAGGTTTACCGTGCTGTTTAAATTTTCGTTTGCCGAGCCGAAATATACTTTGTCGTTGTATGAGGACGTTCCGTTAATATTTACTACCGTATTTTCAACGCCTGAAATGTTGTCTTCAAAAAGGACTTTGCCACCGTTTGAAAGATTTACGTTTAGTGTGCCGATTCCAACGGGTTGATTTGTGTAAATGTCTAAATGGATAGCATTTGTGCCGTTTTTATCTTGGTTGTTTCTAAAAATTATCGGATTTTCCGAGTTGTCGGCGTTTAAATTTATCGTACCTTGCGAAAAAATCCCGCCACCAAGGTCGTCAGCTTTGTTTCCGATAAATTGCGTACCGCTTGAAATATTTGTTACCGAATTTGTTGTCGCCGTAATTGCTCCGCCTTTGGCTTTTGAGTAGTTGTCTTGAAAAAGATTTGAGCCTTCCAAATCGAGTGTGCTTAAATAGTTTATTATTGCACCGCCGCCAAATGAGGATTGAGCGGTATTGTTGGTGAATTTACTGCTTGTAATGGTTGCCGTACCTTGCATTACGGCAATCGCTCCACCGAAAGTGTAGGCGGAATTTTGGTCAAAATTACAATTTTCGATTTTTAAATCTTTTGTACTTGCGATTGCTCCTCCCAAATATTCAAGAGATTGATTGTTTTTGAAGGTGGAATTTGTGATGGTGGAACTTCCCGTATCAGCGATAGCACCGCCGTCTTGCTTTGCGATGTTGCTTTCAAAGGTTGTTGAATCGATTTTCAGCGTGCCTCGATTTGAAATTGCCCCGCCCGAACCCAATAAAACCTCATTGTTCTTAAAGGTTGAGCCGTTTTTTATTGTTAAAGTTCCCTGATTAAATATTGCTCCGCCCGTAGAACCGCCTGTTACACTGTTTGAGGTGAAATTTGTGCTGTCTATTGTTGTAGTGGAATCTTGATTTATCAGAATTGCCCCGCCACCTGCTGATGAAGTGTTATTGTTGAATTTTGAGCCTGTGATGTCTAAAATCCCGTCATGAGCGTAAATTCCACCGCCAAATGAGGCGTTGTTTCCTGAAATTTCGGAGTTTTTAACGCTTGCGTTTGTACCCCAAAAATCTATTGCCGCACCAAAATCGGAATTGTTATTAAGGAGTTTGGAATTACTTACGGTTAATGCTCCTGAAGTGTTGCGAATAAGCTCACACCCCCACCTTGTATGCCCCGTGAGCGTTGAGTTTTCGACTATGAGAAGTTTGTTACGCCCGATTATTCCGCCCGTACTTGTATCTGTTGTGATGTTCAGGTTAGAAATCGTTACGGTTTTGTCAGTTCCCGTGAAGGTCATTGCTAATCCGTTGAGGTCTAAATTGTACGGGGTTGTGGAGTTTGTGCCTTTGAATTCCAAATTTAAGGCTTCCGTAATTGCGGAAGTCAGTTGAAGATTTCCGTTTATGTTTAATATGTGCGTTTCGTTTGGCAGGGTTTGGGCAGTGTTCAGGGCTGCGGTTAAACTTGCCATGTCGGTAATTTCAAAGGTTTGTGCAAAAGTCGGGGAAAATGAAAATGCTAATAAAAATGTGAGGAAAAGAAGGTATTTTAATTTCATGTTGATTGCTCTCTTAAAAAATCTCTTTAAATAAGATAAAAAATAAGAAGAAAAATAAAAACTATCCGTTTAGGCGGACTGAGGGGATAAGGTTTTTGGAAGAGAAAAAGGTGGGAACCGCTCCGCTTTTCCACACCCTACAAGGACTAGGGTATCGGAAGGACGAACCACTTGGTAAGCCCACCAATTAGTCATTCTGAACAGCACGAGCAGTGTGCGAAACGAAGTGAAGGCACGATTAATGCGAGTGCGTAGATTCAGAATCTCTTTAATAATCAAAGTAATACAAAGAGTTAAGTCCTTAAAATCTTGTATAACCTTGCTATGAAGAGACCCTGAAACGAGTTCAGGGTGACCTTTTTGGGGGAAATTTGTTGTTTTAATTGTCGGTTGGGCATACTTGCCCAACAGGTTAAAATGCACTCCTTGAGTGAGATACAGCCATTTAAAAGTAGGTTGGCATTGCTATGCCAACAGCGTTAATATAAGTGTCGGA
>CAVKDD010000150.1:0-4513 GCA_963654845.1 Acutalibacteraceae bacterium
CCTCAAGTTTAACCTTGTCCGTAATTATTTTGTTATCGTATTTCCCTGTTTTTACAAATTCAATATAATTTCCTCGAACTTCTCTCACGCTGATTTGTGCCTCTGCTCCCGAAAAAGGATTGCTTAATGTTATGACGTTATTTGCACTTGATAAGTTCCAAATATCGATATTTTTTTCACGAAAAGTTACGGGGGAATCTGTAGTTTTTCTGTGAGAAACCACTCTCCACGCTCCGAAAAATTCGTTCGGAACTTTCTCAATTCCGCCATGCAAGACAGTTTGACAGGTGCTGACCGCAAACGGGCATGCTGTAAAAATCAGCACTGCAAAAATAATAAATAATATCTTGGATAAGTTTTTCATCAAAAAATCTCTATTTTACTTGGGTAACCATAGCAAGTTTTTTCTGTAGGCTGATTGCAGAATCTTCATAACCCGCTCTGCCCATTAGTGCGTAAGTGTAATTTTTTGCCTGCTCAACTCCGGGTTGGTTAAAGGTATTGATATTATACAAAGCACCCGCAATGGCTGTTTGAACTTCTAACATATAAAGAAGTTGGCCCATGTGGTAGCCGTCTATTTTAGGTAAGGTAATAGTTACGGTCGGGCGTGCATAATCAGATAGTGAAACTTTTGTTGAATCCGCTTCTGCATTTAGCAAATCATTTATTGTTTTTCCGCCCAAATAACCGATTCCCGTATATTCAAAAATTCTCGGAATTTCAAGTTTTGTGTCAAATTCTTCCACTCTTATAAAATTAATAATTTTATCGTTTGGTCCTTCATTGTAAAGTTGAATTTGTGAGTGCTGGTCAGTTGCCCCAAGTGCCTTGATTGGAGTAGGTCCGATGTGTGTATGGCAACCTTGTAAATCTTCTTCTTTGCCTAAAGATTCCGCCCAAAGTTGAGCATACCAGTCGGCAACGTATTTCAAACGGCTTGAATACGGCATCATAACAGACAAATTCTTACCTTTTTTTGTGTCCATAAGGTATTGAATTAACGCATTTTGAGCCGCCATGTTTTCGTTAATGTCGGTATTTTTCAAGGCTAAATCCATGTCTTTTATGCCGTTTGTAATTTCATCAACGTCAATCCCCAAGAGGGCAAACGGTAAAAGTCCGACTGCCGAAAATACCGAAAATCTGCCGCCTACATCATCAGGAACAACAAAAGTTTTGTAGCCTTCCTGTTCCGCAATTTGTCTTAAAACCCCTGTTTGTTTGTCGGTAGTGGCAACGACATGTTTTCTATATTCGTCTTCACCAACTGCTTTAACAAGTAAATCTTTAACAATCATAAATTGTGACATTGTTTCAGCTGTTGAGCCTGATTTTGTGATAACGTTTACAAGTGTTTTTTTAAGGTCTAGGGTTTCAAACAGTCCGCTCATTGTGTCGGGGTCAATGTTATCTAAGAAAAATACTCGTGGATAATTGTTTCTTTGTTCGGGTGTAAGTAAGTTCCAAAAAGGTTTTAATAATGCTTCCGTTACTGCCATTCCACCTAATGCAGAACCCCCGATACCTAAGATTAACAAATTATCAAATCTTCCTCGAACCATTGAGGCGTATTCTTTGACGTACCAAAGGGTTTCTTCATTGTAGCCCAAATTCATCCACTGTAGCCATTGTCCAGGTTTGTCTTTTCTTTTGTTTAAATCTGCAATAATTCCCGTGATTTTATCTTTATATTGAGCAAATTCACTTGCTAAATCCAAACCGTGTTCTGTTCCGATGACACATGTATCCACATTTCTACAATCAAATTTAATCATTTGAACCCAAATATCCCTTCTACTTAAATAAACGTTATACTTGAATTTTCTTATAAACATGTCCTCATTTCAAGTGTTTCTTGCGTATTTTGCCGAAATTTACTTTACATTTTTAAAAAATTATACCTTCTGCAAAAAGTTGAAATCTATGTTATAATATGAATAGACAGATTTTAAGGATAGTAAAATTATGTATGAATTTCCATTTGAGTTAGACGATTTTCAAAAAGAGGCTTGTGAAGTTATTGATGAAGGCAAAAGCGTTGTTGTCTGTGCTCCGACAGGTGCAGGTAAAACCGTAATTGCTCAGCACGCAATTCATCGGGCATTGGAACAGGGTTGCCGAATTTTTTATACAACACCTTTAAAGGCTCTTTCAAACCAAAAGTTTTATGACTTTAGCGAAAAATACGGTTCTGATAAAGTCGGACTTTTGACGGGTGATACCTCAATAAATCGTGGGGCTCAAATTGTCATTATGACGACAGAAGTTTTCAGAAATATGCTTTACGGAACGAATTTTGGTGCGGTTGCCGATAATTTGAAAAACGTTCGATATGTTGTTTTAGATGAAGTTCACTATATGAATGACGAACAGCGTGGCACGGTTTGGGAAGAAAGTATAATTTATTGTCCTACAAATATTCAAATTATTGCACTGTCCGCAACGGTTGCAAATTGTGATGAGCTTACAAACTGGATAAATACCGTGCATTCAAGAACCGAGTTGGTAAACACCGATTTTCGACCTGTTCCGCTCAGATTTTATTATTTTGACAGTTCACAACCGTTTAAATTGTTGCCTTTGTTGACTCCTGACGGTAAATTGAACAAAAAAATAAAGCCTGAAAAACCTCAATGGGCAAAAGGAAAAGATAAGCGTAAAAAAACTTATGTAAAACAAATTATTTCCAATTTGGCTGAAAATGACATGCTCCCTGCGATTTATTTCACGTTTTCCCGCAAAAAATGTGATGAGCAAATGGAAAAATGTTCAGGATTGGGGCTAAATACAAAAGCCGAACAGGAAAAAATCAAAGCGTTTATAGAGGAATATATTGCCGAAAATCCGCATTTATACGGAAATAAGCACATTGAATATTTAATACAAGGTGTTGCTTCGCATCACGCAGGATTATTGCCGGCATGGAAAAATTTAGTTGAAAAACTTTTCCAAATGGGCTTGATAAAGGTCGTTTTCGCTACGGAAACTCTTGCTGCGGGAATTAACATGCCTGCCCGTTCTACTGTCATAAGTTCGACAAGCAAACGTACGGACACGGGACACAGAATGCTTACCGCTAACGAATTTTTGCAAATGTCAGGTCGTGCGGGACGCCGTGGTATGGACGAAGTTGGCTATGTAACTATTGTCGGCACTTCTTTCCAATCGCCTGAAGAAGTGGCGGAACTTGTCTTGAGCGGCTCAAATCCGTTGGAAAGTCGTTTTTCGCCGAGTTATTCAATGGTTTTGAACTTGTTACAAAGATTTTCTTTAGAAGAATCAAAAGAACTTATTTTGAAAAGTTTTGGGTATTATTCTTCAGATTTTCGTTTGAAACCGATTTTGGCTCAACTTGAACAATTTGATGCCGATATAAAAGAACGTGAGTTTATTTGTCCTGCAAAATTGACTGACCAAACTATGGCAGAATACGACAGGGTAAGATTTTTGTATGTTCAAAACAGGCAAACTTATAAAAAAATTCTTCGTCAGGAAAAAGCAAAACACAGACCTCTTTCCCCTGAGGTTATTGAGTTTGGCGAACGTAACAAGGCTGAACTTGCTAAACTGAAAAGTTTTCCTTGTGATTGTTGCAAACATTATAAAAAACACTCGAAAAATATTGAAGTTATCGGACGAATTTTGTCTAAAAAGAAGAAATTACAAAAAGAAATTGAGCGTCAAAAGGATATTTATTGGAATAAATTTTTGGCTCACCGTGAGATTTTGAAAGAATTTGGTTATTTGGAAAACGATTATCCGACCGCAAAAGGTAAGACCACCTCTCAAATCAGGGCGGAAAATGAATTATATTTGGCAGAAATAATTTTCTCGGGAGTTTTGGAAAATCTTACGCCTGCTCAACTTGCAGGGGTAATTTGTGCGATTACAACAGAAGATTTGCGTACGGAAATCCCTTATATTCCGTTCTCTGAGCCTGTTCGCAAAACTCTTAACCAAATCCGTAATATCAAGAAAAAGATTTTTAAAGCACAATCTCGCCACGATATTGACTCACCGTTGTATATTAACCCTTATTTCAGTTCTATGATTGAATTGTGGGTTGAAGGTGCTGAGTGGGAAACCGTGACGGAATCTCTTGATATGGGTGAAGGTGACATCGTTCGAGCCTTTAAACGTGTTGTTGATGTTCTGCGACAGTTGACCGTGATTGAGAATGTTCCGGAAGCCGTTGTCTTTACCGCTCGTGAAGCGATTGAAAAAATCCAACGCCCGCCTGTTGATATTGATTAACGAGAAAACATATTACATACATAAATTTGCGTTGTCGGCGTGGCAACGCCGACCTACTTTTCTAGTGGCTGGATTTCAATAAAGATGGGTGTTTTACACGTTGGGCAGGTATGCCCAACCGACAGTTACCGCAAAATGGTCACCCTGAACTCGTTTCAGGGTCTCTTCATATCAAGGTTTTACAAGGGATTTAATGACTTTATCCTTTGTTTTATTTTGATTATTAAAGAGATTCTGAATCAAGTTCAGAATGACT
>CAVKDD010000151.1:0-4508 GCA_963654845.1 Acutalibacteraceae bacterium
TTCTTTGCTAAACATAGATGTGATATTTTCTGACAAGCCTTGAGAATTACCCATTGTTGATTTTTTTGCGGTAGCACCAATTACAATTTCGCCATTATGGTTTCTAACTAAATAGTAATTATCTCCGTTTTCTAATAGTCTTTCTTCACCATTTTTCAAATTTGAAAGTTCAACTTGAGTTTCAGGAGTAAATGTACCTTGTACATCTTTTGATACTCTTGCCTTACCAAGACCAACAGCCCCAATTATAACTTGTCCTTTATGGTTTTGAACAAAATAGCTGTTACCGTCTTGTAAAACTACTTTGCTTTCACCAACACCAAGTTTTGAAAATTCTGCTTGAAGTTCAGGATTGAATGTATTTTTTACGTCATCAGAAAGTTGTACTCTCGATTTATTATTTGAAGCTCCATTTGAAGAATTTTTAGCTCTGAAGTCATGATATTTTTGTTTTAATTTATCAACAAAACTTTGACCTTTTTCGTTTTCTACTTTTGCTTCATTTTTTGCTGAATTTTGAGCATTTGCATTATTATCTACAGGTTTTCTGTTATAGAACGCATCTGCAATTTCATCTTTAGGTTTTGCTTCACCTACAGGTTGTTTCGAAACTTCGTTATTATTAACTTTATTTGCGTTGTTTTGAACATTATTATTTTCAGGTTTTACTTCAACTGCTTTAGGTGCTACTGTTTCTTGTGGTTTTTGAGCAACTACAGGAGTTTCATTTGCAGTTTGCATTTCTTCTTTATACATTCTTTGTTGTTCAGCAGTGAAGTCTGCGGTTTTGCTATCGTCTGCAACTTGTGATTTTTTAGGTTCAACAGTAGCAGCATTTGCGGCATTTTGTTTTGCTTTCAAAATGTCAACTTTGTCTTGCATATCTCTGATTAATTTCTTTTGTGCAGAAGATTTTTTGATACTGCCATTTTTCATTTTATCAATGATTGTTTGCAAATCTTCTACAGAATTTGATTTTTGAGAAAATGCTCTGATTGATTGCAAACCGTCTTCTGACAAACCTTTGTTTGCAGAAATTGCATCATCCAGAGTTGTTGTAATTTGTTGCATATCAGCCTTGTTAGCTCTGATAGATTTCAATTTTGCTTCTGCTTGATTTACCAAATCTGCTGCGTGGTCTTTGCCTTGAACTTGGTAAACATGCATATTACCTTTATCATCAACGCCAACTCTGTTTTTGATATCTGAAATAAATTTTTCTACATCTTCTTCTGTTTTTACATTATTAACAAGGTTATCTCTCAAAGTTGCCGCATCGTGAGAACCGATAGCACCTGTTTTACCTTCCATAATGTGTTCAGAAGTTTTATTTACGTTTGTATTGATTTCATCAACGATTTCTGAAGCTCTTGCAGGTTCTGTAGGTTTTACTTGTCCTGCTTTGATTTCATTCATTCTTTGGTCAATTTTTGCCAAGATAGCTTCTTTATCTCTTGTTCCGTTTGTCCAGCCTTCAACAGATTTTTTAGCCTTTGCCAAATCATCTAAGCTTGAAGAATCCAACGCAATTCTTTCTTTACCGACAGTTACAAAACCGCTTGCATCTTCAATGTTTTGTTTCAATTCTCTGCCTTGCGGTCTTGATTGAACTTGTTGATAATCTGCAGCTTGATGAGCCTTTGCAACTTCTTTCGGAGTTCCGTTTTTAGCAATGTCACGAACTTCATTTTTTGCATTTTCCATTTTTTCAGCGTTCAATTTACCGCCTGAATGATGAGTGGCATTTCCTGTTGCGTGCATTACGCCTTGAGGTTCAACTTTTGGTGCTTCTACTTTTGGAGCGTCAACATGACCTTTACCCATTTTTGCATGACCTGCTGCGTTAAAGATTGCTGATGTAACCATATCTTCCGCACTAACTGAAGCTTCACCTGTTTGTGCATAATTAACAGCTGCTGAAGTTGCGGCATCTGAAGTTACTTCCATGCCTGTTCCGGCAACACGTCCGATAGCACCAAAATCATCTAAATGAGCGGCAGCCCCACCGACATGATAACCAACACTTGCGGCTGCAGTATTAGATGCAAAGTTTTTCTCAGCCTGACTGCGAGCAGCCATTGAGTCACCGTCAGCACTGGACATTGTATTTAATCTTTCTTTTCCGTACATTACAGCACCGTTTGTAGTACCCATAACGGTAGATTTTGCAATGTTTGTAGTGCTTGTCAAACTTTTACCGACTTTAAGTGTTGCTTGTCCGACTTTTGATTCTGACATTGCAGCTTTTGCTGTAGTTGCGGCTAATTTTTGAGCAGCTGCCAAATCTTTAACTACTCCGATTTCTTTAACGGATTTTCCTGCTGCATCTAATGCTCGTACAACTTTAAAGGTTTTAACACCGTTTGCAACTGATGACAATACCTTAACCGCACCACCGCCTACAGGGATAGTTGCAACAGTCACAACTGCATCAACAGCCATTTTACCGTAAGCTTGGTGTTGTTGATATTGAGTATTTGTTTCGTTCATTTTTTCAGTTGTAATATTTAATTCTTTTGCATAATCTTCAAAGCTTACAGGATTACCTTTTGCATCTGTCAATTTGCCTTCTGCAGCCAATTCAAGGTTGTGCAACATATAGCTTGAATTTTCACCAAGTTTTGAGATTGCTTCTCTTGTGATACCCAAGCCGTAAGTATCTCTTAATTTGTTAATGAAAGCATCATAATTTCCTTCTTTTGCTGTAATTGATTGGAAATCGTGTTTGCTTTGTTCCAATGCGTTTTTAATATTTGCATATTGTGCTTTGTTTGCACTGATTTCATCCTCTGAAAGATTTGAAGATTTTGCTTCAAATTTAAGTTTATTTTCATCAAAACCTTTTTGTGCAAGATAAGATTTTAATTTAGGGTCTTGAGCAACCATTGTTTTGAATTTTGCATATGCTTCAGGACTGTTCAAAACTTTGTACAAGTTATCCATTGAAAATTCGGCATTTTTTGCATCATTAAGTTGAGTTGCAGCATTAGAAAATGCAGTACCCATTGTCATTGAGCCAACAGGAGTTGATGCCGCAGCATTTGCAGAACGTAATGAGAATTTCAATTCATCCAATGCCATTTGAGCTCTTTCATCTGCTCCAAAATCACCATATCCGACTTTTGCAAGTCTTGTATGTTCAACAGTATCTTTTAATGACGGTTCGCCTTTTTCTTGCAAAAGTTCATCCATTTTTGCATAAACTTCAGCATCATTACTGTCTATTGCCGCATTTTTTGCTTGATCAGCCAAACCTTTTGCCAATGTGTGTTCTTTAGCTTCTTGCAAATAGTAAACACCTTCTTCTGCTTTGGTTCTTGTAATTTCTTCAGAAGTCAAAACATTCTTTTGAGGGTCTAACAATCTGTTGTTTGCAGCGTGAATTGAATCTGCATCACCTTCACTTTGGTGATAAATCAAAGTGTTAATTGCAGATTGATTTTTGAATTGTGCTTTATTACCGTGTTCTTGGTTATATTTTGCAGCTGCTTTGTTTGCGTTTTCATAATCGGTTCTGTTGCTGATTGCATCAAGACCTGATTGCAAGTTTTCTTTAGTTTTACCATATTCTAAAAGGTTTGTTTGGATGATTTCATCTCTTCTGCCTTGATCTTGAATTGCATTATTTTTAACTAATTGAGCATTATTTACATAAACTTCAGAACGTTGAAGTTCGCTGCCTTGAAATTGTTCGTAAGCAGTTTTGTATTCACCATCAGCCTTATAACCTTGTGCTTGGTAGTGTTGGTTTACTTTATCCAATACTCCCGGACTTGAAATACCTGCATTAGCTTTACTCATCAATTCTTCATCAGTACCCCAACCGTCAGCTGCTTTGTCCAAGTCTTGAGTAACTTTTTGAGCAATTTGTTTTTCAACTTGATTTGCGTTTAAAGCTTGACCTTTTTCATTGAAATACCAATATGTACCGTCAGAACTTTGAACATATTTAACACCGTTTTCTAAATATGTAGCCTTGCCTTTTCCGGCATCAATAGCATCAGAAGCTTCTACATAGCCGCCTTTCAAGATTTTTCTGTCTGATAAATCAGTTTTGCTTTTGCCGCCTGACAAAGTTGATTCTTTACCTGTCCAATCGGTAACAGTCATTCTGCCGTGTTTATCTCTAACCGCACCATCTGTATAGTATGCACGGTTATTGATTACAACACGTTTTTTACCTGCTCTGACATTTGCAACGTCAACTTTTACATATTGAGTTTTCAAATCTTTTTTATCGTGAGAAATTACATGAATATCGCCCTTTTTATCTTTTGCAATAGTTCTGCCATATCCTGCTTGACCAACGATTGTATATTTATTACCTTTTTCATCGGTAATAGATTTACCTGCACCAACACGGTTTTTCAAACCAAGTTCTTTATAAGCTTTGTTTTCTGCCGCAATTCTTGCTTGTCTTGCTTTGGCTTCGGCTCTTTTTTGAGCTCTGATTTGTTCATCTCTTGCAAATTCTGCCTTTGCTTCTTGTGATGATTTTCTGCCTTGCA
>CAVKDD010000152.1:0-4507 GCA_963654845.1 Acutalibacteraceae bacterium
AAACTATTGAAAGAGGTAATAAATGAACAGTGTAGTAATAGTAGGCAGAGTAGGCAGAGATGCTTCGGAAGGTTTTAGAGCCTTTGATTCGGGTAAAATGAAAGCCAGTTTTTCTGTTGCCGTAAACAGATGGGATTCCAAAACAAAATCAGAAGTTACCGACTGGTACAATGTTGATATTTGGGACAAACAAGCAGAATTTGCCGCAGAATATGTAAAAAAAGGAAGACTTGTTGCTGTTGACGGTGCAATCGCAAACAATAAATGGATTGATAAAACAACAAACAACGAAAGAGAATCTTTCTACATCCGAGCAAATACAATAAGACTACTCGGTTCAAAAAGAGATACTGAAGAAGCCGTATTATGATAATTAACTCAAATACAATAGGAATTATTGCAGACGACCTGACGGGTGCTAACGATACGGCACTCCAGTTTATGCTGAACAATGTGGATACAAATATTTTGCTAAACACGGATCAAGAACCCGAAAAAGCAAATACTTCACAAGCGTGGGCAATCGCAACTGAATCAAGAAACATTGCTCCCGAATTTGCGTTTGAAAAGGTTAAACTTGCAACTCAATATTTGGTTGATAAGGTTAATCCTGATTATTTTTACAAAAAAATCGACTCTACCGTTCGTGGTAATATTTCGGTTGAAGTTCTGTCTATGCTTGAAGTTTTGGGTTGGGATGCCGCAATAATCATGCCTGCTTTTCCGCAAGAAAACAGAATTACGGTTGGCGGATACCATTTGTTAAAAGGTATTCCTATTGAAAGAACGGAAATGGCAAGAGATCCGCATTCTCCGATTTACGAATCGCATTTGCCGACACTTCTTCAATCTCAACTCGGCGAAAATTTGAAAAACCTTGTCGGTTCTATCGAATTGAAAACGATTTTAGACGGAGCGGGACCTATTTTACAGACAATGAACAAACTCATTGAAAACGGGGTTAAACTAATTGTTGCGGATTCTGTTTCAATTACGGATTTGGAACAAATTGTTCTTGCTATGCAAAAATCAAATTACAAAATTTTACCTGTCGGAAACTCGGCAGCAGGAAGGGTTTTGAGTAACGAATGGTTCCCTCGTGCAGAAAAAAGCGTAGAAGTTTTGCCTATAAAAATACCGAAACTTCCGAAATTTATTGTGTCAGGCAGTGCTACTCAAATCACATCAAGCCAAATCGACAAATATGAACAATCGGCAGACTATGAGGAAAACACTCTTGTTATTGAACTCGGTATGGACGATATTTTGGCAGGGGTAAAAGACGAACTCGTAAACCGCATTGTGACTAATCTTACGGGCGAAAATGTCGTTATGGTTCACACATCAAAACTGTTAAATAATTTTGACGGCTTTTCTGATGACACAATGAAAGCTGATTTGTCTAAATCGGGCTTGGCAGGTGCTGTGACAGACTTTTTGGCGGAATTAACGGGACGAGTTTTGGAAAAAACTAAGGCGGTATTGATTACTTTGGGTGGCGAAACCTCTTACAAATGCTGCAATGCGATTAATGCTAACCAATTAAAATTGCTTGATGAAGTTTTGCCTGCCATTGCATTGAGTAAAAACACAAAATCTGACCAGTTTATCGTGACAAAATCGGGCAATTTGGGCGGTGTTAATACTCTTATCGAAATTATAAATTATTTTAAAAAGCACGAAGAATAGAAAATGAAAAAGATTGCGATTACAACAGGCGACCCTAACGGAATAGGGGCGGAAATTACCATAAAAGCACTGAATAAAATGAATTTGGACGAAAATAAAATCGTACTGATATCTAATGAAAAAGTGCTTAATTTTTACGGAAAATTAAATAAAAATTATGAAATTATCGAAATTCCGTATGAAAAAGAAAATATCAAGGTCGGCGAAATTACAAAAGAAGCGGGTGAATTTTCTTTTCAATCGCTAAAAAAAGTTTGCGAAATCAAACCTTCTGCTATCGTTACTGCACCTGTCGCCAAAGAAGCAATGCACTTGGCAGGACATATTTTTAACGGTCAAACAGAAGTGTTGCAACACTATTTGGCAAAAGACAATCAACTTGCCGAAATGTTATTTATCGCAAACGAATTTAGAGTTTTACTTTTGACAAGGCATTGTGCATTAAAAGAGATTAATTTAACAAAAGATTTGGTAGTGACAAAAATTCAAAATTTGGCACAAACCTTCAAAACAAAATTCGGAATAGAACACCCGAAATTTGCACTTTGCGGATTTAACCCTCATGCCGGAGAACACGGGATTATCGGCACTGAAGAAATCGACATTTTACTTCCCGCAGTCGAAGAGTTGAGAAAATCAGGAATAAATATAACTGACCCGCTGCCTGCAGATACTCTGTTTGTTGAGGCGGCAAAACATTATTTTAAAGGAGAAAAAGACGACTTTGACTGCTATATTGCCAATTACCACGATCAAGGACTTATTCCGATAAAAACAGTTGCAGGCATGGGAACGGTAAATACGACAATCGGATTGGAAATAATAAGAACTTCACCGGGACACGGTACGGCGTTTGACATTGCGGGAAAAGGTATTGCAGACGAAGCAGGCATGATTGCGGCAATTCAAACAGCATTAAAATTTTCATAAAAAATTTAACAAAATAGCAAATTTTTAGATTTATAGTTTTTATACAAACATCATGTTAATTTCAAGGATTTCATATTTTTCAAATAATAACAAATATAAAAAATTAGAAGACAATAACCCGACTTTTGGACAACGCTTGCCGAAGCTTCCTGTCGAAACTCCGAGATTTATTCACAAATTACCTTGCGGATGTTGCGGTGAGCCGATGATTGCCAAAGACGAATTACCCAAATTGTTAAAATCCTTTATGGCGGGTTCAAAAAGGGCTTTGGAAAATTCTATAATTGCGGACAAATATAACGGAACGCCCGAATACGAGTTTTTACAACAACTTTCGGCGATTGAACCTAAAAAATCCATCCGAGAATTAATTTCAGTACCCGAAAATAAAATGAAAATCAAAACCCTGCCTGAGCGAACTCAAATAGGAATAAAACATATTGCCTTGCTATCAGACGGCATCACTGTAAAAGCTCCTAAGGTTATCCAAAAGCTTTCAAAATTTTATGACAGATTTTCAAAAAGTGACCGAGAATTGTTTGACATGATGGAAGTTTATTCAATGCAATTCCCTAAAAAGACTTTTGCAGAAATCTTCAACATGCCTGAAATATTCTCAAAACACCACAAAAATTCGGAAGCCTTCGCACAACAGGCACTTGCACAAAAAACAAATACTTTTAAAAAAGTTCGTGATTTGATAAAAGAATTACCCGATAAACGCACGGTTGAGGAGTTTCAAAAAGCACACATCGAGGCAGTGAAGGTTCTGAACGGAAAATTTTACACTCCTGAAATAAAAAAAGGACTTGTTGAAGATATTTATAACAAATTTTTAAAAGAAAATCCGCAAAATTTAAAAATTACACGAAAACTCAAATCCATTGCTCGCTCTTTCCCTTACGAAACGGCAAGAACAGACGATTTCATAGTAAATTGCGTTATCAATCGAAAAACGGATTTGGATATAGTAAAAACCTTTTTGATGGAATTTCAATCAACCTTTGAACACGTTCACCCGAAAAGCCAAAACGGGGCAGACACTGCAGGAAACGGCATTTTCTTGTGCAAAAAATGCAATAACGAAAGAACGGACTTGCCTTATCCGTTTTTCTTGAGATTTCACCCTGAGATGAAAAAGAATCTTCAAAAACAGTTAAACCGAATTATGTCGTATATCAAACACGACAAACTCCCTGATTATGAAGATTATCCGCTGGAAATCAAACAGACCGTTTGGCAGGAAACCGACCACACAATAAAATTAAAAATTGATGAATACCTGAAATATAGAGAAGAACAGGCAAAACGCCGACTAAAAACGGCGAAGGCGAAACTTGCAAAAAATGACGAAGTTTACAAAAAATCTTCTCAACAACTTGAAGAAATCGATAAAAGAATAGAAGAAGTCATGGTCGTTTTGCGTAAATTGAAGAAAGAAAAACGTGGAGTTCAAAAGGATTTTGACGAAGTCGCAGGAGTTAGACAAACACTGGAAGGCAAAGTCAGCCGTAAAGAATTGGAATTAAAATACGCAAAAACTGCGGTTGAAGACGTAAAAGAAGCCGACAGCAAAGAACGAGCAAAAAGAATTAAGAAAATTAAAACAGAACCAACCGAGAAAAAGTAGATTTTCGTGCTTATTCTTTTTCGTATAAATCAAATTTGTAGCCTAAAATTTCAAAAATCAAAAGTGCTTCGCTGAATTTTATTCTGTTATTTTCCAATTTCGCACGCAAATTAAAACGAGTATATTTAAACTCGGACAACTCGCTCATACGGCGAGCAAGTTCGGCAATCGTAATTTTATTTCTAAACAGAAGCAGTCTTATAACTTCGTTTATGTCAGTTTTTGAATCAATGTCAATATTTATACCCATGTTTATAT
>CAVKDD010000153.1:0-4504 GCA_963654845.1 Acutalibacteraceae bacterium
GTAATGCACAATTTTATTATTATAGTGTAAATCCACGCCTTCACCGATTTTCACGGTACCTATTTTTGTTCCGAAATTATATTTTTCGGGAATTGCCGCAATTATTCCGTAATCTTCCCCACCAAAAAGAACAGAATTTTGCCAATTTTCATAATTTTCAATCAAAGGATTATGCAAAAATTTATCAAAATCCACCTCTAACAAAACACCGCTTTCCTTTGCAATTACTGACAAAGCATCCATAAGTCCATCTGAAGTGTCCATCATTGCATAATCTTCTTTGACATTTTCACCGACAAGTCTGCCAAATTCAACTTGGGCATTTGGCATTAAATGTTTTTCAACAAGTTCTTTTGGTGAAAATTCACCTTTTTGCAACAATTTTAAACCGATATCGCTGCTTCCGTGTTCACCTGCAATAACGACTTTATACCCGACTTTTGCATTTTTTCGTGAGGAAATTTTGCGATTTTTTGTAGAACCTATTGCACAAACGGACACAAAAACCTTATCAGAACCTGTTATATCACCGCCGACAATTTCAACCTCATCACCACAAGCAGCTTTACAACCTTTGTAAAACTCTTCGACAAATTTTTCATCAATATTATTTGGCAAAGACAAAGAAATCGTCAAATATTTAGGTTCGGCACCGCTTGCCGCAACGTCTGAAACATTGACGGCAACTGACTTAAATCCCAACTGATACGGCGTGAAATATTTTAGTGAAAAATGGACATCTTCGACCAAACTGTCTTGAGTTACAACAATTCCCAAATCCGTCAAATTTGCACAATCATCCCCGATATATTTTGAATTTAGGGTATTTTTTATTATGTTTATAAAATCTTTTTCTTTCATTACATCTAAACTATATCATGTTCAATCAGGGAGATAAATTCTTCGACCAAATTTTTATTCAATTTTTTACCCGCATCAGCCTTGATAATATTCAAAGCATCTTGACTGGAAAGTTTTGCTCTGTATGGTCGTTGTTCAATCAAAGCAAAATACTCATCAATAATAAGTATAATTTGAGAAGTCAACGGAATTTCATCTTTTTGGCATTTGTTAGGATACCCCGAACCGTCCCAATTTTCGTGGTGATGTTCGATTATCGGAATAATCTCCTGAACATAAGAAATAGGTTTCAAAATCTCTCTTGCCGCAATCACAGGGTGATTTTTAATTCTTTCTCTTTCTTCTGCCGTCAACGGAGTAGCCTTTTGCAAAATATCTTCGGGTAACATCAAATTACCTATATCATAAAGAAGCATTGCCACCCTCAAGTTGTCAATTTCTTCTTTTGACAAATCAAATCTTTTTGCCAAAGTAACCGCACACAAAACCTTATTTTTAGACACTCCCGGAGTATTCATAGGGTTGTAAATCGCCGTCAAAGTATCGGCAACGGTATAAAGTGCATCTTTTGAAACCTCATCTTTATCCGATTTTGCCTGAAGTTTTGAACACAATTCCTTAGACAAATTCTTTAATTTTGGTATTCTGTTTTTAGACAAAATATCCAAGAAAGTATTAACCGCAATCTCTTGCCAATAAGTTTCCGAAACAGGCTGAGCCAAAGTAACCTGATTACGTCCGTTTCGTTTTGAGGAATACATAGCGTGGTCGGTAAGTTCCAACAACTCGTCAAGATTTTCACTGTGGTCAGGATAAGTCGCAACCCCTAAACTGCCCGTAATATGTCCGATTGTATCAATTTCGGCAGCCTCAATGGATTTTCTGATTCTTTCCGCCGCAACCATTGCACCTTCAGACGAAATACCGGGAAGTAAGACGTTAAATTCTTCCCCACCGATACGAGCGGGAACATCGACAGAACGAGCATTTGCTTTCAAAACATCGGCAATGGTTTTTATCGCCAAATCCCCAAAATTATGTCCGTAAGTATCGTTTATCTTTTTCAAAAAGTCCAAATCAATACCGATAATTGAGAACGGTTGATTTTGACGTTTTGCACGTTGCAATTCTTTTTCAAGAGCTTCTTCAAAATATCTTCTGTTATACAAACCTGTCAAAGCATCCGTCACAGCCTGCTCTCTAACCGCTTGGAACAAGTCGGCAATCGTAATTGCCATTTCGATTTGTTTTGCAAACAAGCCTAAAAAATCGGTTTCTGCAGGTGCTAATTCTTCACGAGAAGAGAATACGCAAAACCAGCCAAATTCCTTGTTTTGAGAAATCAAAGGAATTACGATAACGGATTTTACGGGTTGATTTGTCAAAACTTTTTCCACAACTTCTTTCGGCAAATCAGGAAGAACCGAACCCAAAGACAAATCCAACGCTTTTGTTTGAATAATTTTTCGTTGTTGCATTGTGTCATAAAAAACACTGTCGGTCGAATAATTTAATTTTCTTGTCTGAATTGCAGGTGAGCCGATAATTGTATTCAAGCGGTCAATTAAGCCGTCTTTAGACTGTGCCAAAATTCGCAAAAATTCACCCGAGTCATCCCGATATTTTCGGATAATCACACAGTGCATATACCCGAGTTCACCTTGAGTGCTGTTTACAATAGCTTCCAAAACGTTCTCTAACGGTGTTGAAGAGTTCATCATTTCCCAAATATGTTGCAGGGTGAACATTCTTTTATTTGCATTGTTCAACTCTTCAGTACGTTCTGATATCTCTTTTTCAAGTTCAATATTTCTTTCATAAATTTCAAGATAATCAAGTTTTTCATTGTATAAATTAGTTTCAACTTCAGAAACTTTTTTTGTAATTTCTTTGAATTTGTCGAACAGACCCATTTGAACCTTCCTGTATCAATTTTAATTTGGGAATATTATATTACTTTTTTAAGAAAATAGCAAGTTTTGAACAACCTCTAAAACATCACTCGGATTAGGGAAATTTGTGCAAGCATCAATATTTTTGTGTAACTTACATTTTCTTTTGAAACAAGGTTGGCAAACCAAACCCTTACCGCCCAACGCAATATATTTTTTGCCGTCCCCGAGCGGTGCTAAAACCTCTTTAGGGGTGCAAGTGAAAATCGTAATAACGGCAGGTCTGCCTGTAGCCCAAGCAAGGTGAGCACTTCCGCTATCAGGTGCTATAACAAGATTTGCTCTTGAAAACAGTTCCATAAGTTCGATAATATCTGTTTTACCCGCCAAATTCAAATATCTGCCCTGATTTATATATTCAATAAGTTCCGAATCGTTTGGACCACCAGTAAATACAATGTTGCATTTGTCTTTCAAATTATCTACAACGGTTTTCCAATTATCTTTGTTCCAATGTTTGTTCTTCCAAGTTGTCGCAGGAGCAATCACAATAAGCGGTTTTGACCTGTCTAAACCCGATAATAAATCATCAATCTTTTTAATTTGTTCTTTCGTTCTTAGCGGAAGTGTAACCTTAATTTGTTCGGGTTTTATTCCCAAATATTCGGCATATTTCAAATAATTCAACACAATAGGCGAATCGGGAGCATAAGAAATATCGTCAATCCATTCATTACCACCCAAAATTGCAAATTCTCTTGCTTCTTTAGAAATAATACGTCTTTTTGCTCCGCTGAACAGCATCCAGTATAAACTTTTCAACATCATTTGAGAATCTATCGCAATGTCGAATTTTTCTGCTCGAATTTGTTTCAAAATTTCTAAATATTCATCAAAATTTTCTTTACAAGGACCTCTTTTTTTCCATTTTACCAAAGGTGCTAAAATCGCTTTATCCACACACGGATTGTTTTGAACAATTTGAATACCTTTCTCGGACGTCAACCAAGTAACCTCGTAACCCGCATCTTTCAAAGCATTTGCAAGCGGAACGTTAAAAATTACATCACCCAAAGATGACAATTTTATCAATAAAACTTTTTGTTTTTTTTCTTCCATTTGCAAATCCTCAATTCTTCTAAAATTACATGATTATTATAAATAAAACGACTTTTTTCGTCCAGCGTTCAAATTTTTGAAATAAATGAAATAAATTTATCACCGTATTTCTTTTGTTTTAATAAATTTACCCCGCTAAAATCCAAGTCCGTAACGTGTTCCAGTATTATAATACCTGACGAAATTTTTAATGCAACTTCCAAACTTTTTTCATAAATTCCCGAAAAATACGGCGGGTCGATATAAATTATATCAAATTTTGAATTAAGTTTTTCGCAAACCTTCAAACTGTCACCTAAAATAAGTTTAATATCATTCTCGGGTTCGTATTTTTTTATATTTTGCCTGATAATGTTGTAAACTTTTTTATTTTTTTCAATCATCGTTGCACTCGAAAACCCTCTTGAAATCGCTTCAAGAGCCATAATTCCCGACCCTGAATACATATCAAGAAAACTCAAATTTTCAAAATCAACCATTGCTTGAAGGGTGTTAAAAACGCTCATTCTGACTTTTGACAAAGTCGGACGAGTAATATTTTCATCAGGAGCGATAATCTTTTGCCCTTTGTATTTTCCGGCAGTAATGTTCATAAAATGATTTTATCATGAATAATTTTTGTATGATAATAA
>CAVKDD010000154.1:0-4490 GCA_963654845.1 Acutalibacteraceae bacterium
CAAGATGTCATTCCGGCCGCCGAGCCGGAATCTGTTTTTCTTCACAAACTTAATAGTATTACGAAATGTAAATATAAATTTAAAAAGTCTGAACACCTTGATATAATTGCTTTATGGTATGGTATGGTATGGTGTGGCGGGGCGGAGCAAATTTTCTGTTTGCAAAAACTTTATATCAGTGTAGGGAATTTGATTTTTCCTGAATAAAAAGTAGTAGTAAAAGCAAAAAGAAAGGTAAGATAAGTATGGTAGAACAGATTTTACGCAATGTATCCTTTCCTGGTAATTATGGTAGGGCATACTCGTTAACAGAAAATGATCCGTCTCATTGTCGAGATTTATTTAGTCTTAAAGAAGGAGATAGGAATTTAGCTTTAAAACGAAATTATACAACTAACTTGAGTCCGTTTCCTGATAGAGAAAAAATTTATTTAGAAAATGGCACAATCCTACGCACCTGTAATAGGGACGATTACACTTCTGTTCTTCCAAAATCTTCGACAGGACATTTTGCGATTTATGATGGTAAAATTGGCATAAAAGGTGATATGGAAAAGGGTAAAGTCGTAAACTTGACTGAATTTTTTAAACGTAATAAAACCGGTGGATTTACTCCATTAATGCGTGGTGAAGGTCTTGAGCTGGTTACCCGAAACAATATACAAGAGCTTTTAAATTGCACAAAAAATGGAACATTAGAATTGCAAAATCTAACAAAAGTTATTTTGAAAAAATGTTTAGCATATTTGCCAAAATAAGAATATTGTAAATCTTTTAAACTAAGCTAAAAACCGCCTATTGTGGCGGTTTTTAGCTTAGTTTAATACTCCTCATCTTCCCAGTTGAAGTCTTCTTGGGGTTCTTCGCCGGGTTCGACTATGTGTTCTCCGCATTCAAGCATTACCTGTAATGATAATTTGAGTTGGCGTTTATAATTCTCTCTTGCTCGGGCTAAAGTGTTTGCACAGAAAGTAAAACTCGGTATCTCTTTGATTTCAATATAATAGTAAGGTCTTCCTTCAAAATCGAGGTCTTGACCTTCTATTAGTGTCCAATTCAAATTCAAGTAGTAATCTAAGTCTTTTTTTTGTTCCATACTTTAGTTTTCCAATGAAGAATTGCTCAACGGTTGAGATAGCATAATGCCTTCTCCGCCGACAACATCAGCACGTTGTCCGTCTATAAACAAATAAACAGGCAATTTTGAATTAAGTTTAACTGTTTTGATTAACTGGTAAAGTCTTTTGTAAAGGCTATCTGTTCCACCACCTGTTACATAAGCGGAATTTAGGTTTACAACGACTTTGTCTGAAAGTTCCGAAATATTTATAACTTCAGAATCTGACGGAATTTCTGTGTAAACACCTTTTGCACGTTCTTCGGGTTTTGGTCCTTTTATGAGTGCATTTACCGCAAATCTGATTTGTGAGCCGTCAACTTCTTTATTATAAACACGTTTTACGGCTTTATAAACTTCTTCATTGTTTTCATTTTTTCCGATAAAGTAGATATTCACATATTGGTCTTCTTTTTTGTCGGGGTTTTCATTGCCCATAACTTCTTCTGCTACCGAGCGTTCCGACACTTGAACATCGTCAGGCTTAATCTCAGGTTTCGGCATAAACACATTATATGCAAGTACGCCTATTACAACCAACATACAAAAACCTATAAAAAGTAGAAGTAATTTTTGATTTTTATCCATTTTCTTAACCCTTTAATCTTTAGGAATAACGATAACTCCGTTTGCTACGATTTTATTATTTTTAATATCAACCGATTTAACTTTTACGTTTGCATCTTTATCTTTGATTATATTAACCGAAAAATCAAGCGGATTCAAATAATCAAGAATAAAATCTATTTTTTTCAAGTCCAAGTTGAACAGACCTGAAACAAGTCGTGTATTTTTATAGTTAATTTTTCCGTCTTTAATGCTGATATTTGCTTCAAAAACGATTTTTTGCGGTTTTCTAACAAGCGGTAATTCAACATTCAAGATGTAGTAAAATTTGCTGTTTTTAATCGCTGCTTTTGTTGAGGCGATTTTAACACCATAACCGTAAGAGGCACCGATTTTGTTCAAATCGTTGATTATTCTTTTGTAATTTTCGTTTTCCATTGTACGGTTAAGGTCGTTTGCGTTAACTTCCAAATTAAAAGATAACGGCAAATCTTCAACAAAAACGATATCGCTACCCGATTGTTTTACATAGTTAAAGTCGCAAAGTGTTTTCAAATGTAGTTCTGATAAATATATGTTGTTCAATACGGCGTTTTCCGCATCAATTTGTGCTGATTTGAAAATCCCGTTTTTAAGGTCTTTTGAACTGTAAGATTCAATATCAACTTTTAAATTATCAGCACTGCCGATTTTCAGAATCTCTTTTTTTAGGACTTTTTCAAGTGCTTTTTCGGTAATTGCATTAACGCCTGTTGCCGCTCCTATCACTTTTCTGAATTTTGAATTCATATCGTAAGGTGCAACACATTGGTAATCACATGATGCAAATGCTGACATATTTGCTGAAATTATTAAACCAAACAACACCAATAATAACTTTTTCATAACTACCCTAAAACCTTCTTTACTTTAATTTTTTCTTGTTCTACTTCACCTACTGCATGTATTTTACCACTATAAATCAAAATTACAATATCGGAATTTGGTAATTTTTTAGTGTTAAAAATGCTCATGCCGTGCGAAACTCGTTCTTTTTCTTTGTCTGTTAAAACCTGTTTTGGTTGCGGCAAAATTTCAATCGGATTGATAAGATTTTGGCGAACAATCTCGGGGGTTGTTAATTCTTCAAGTGAAATAGCGTTGTCTATCGTGAAATTTCCGGCTTTTGTTCTTTGCAATGCCGACAAATACGCTCCACACTCAAGTTTTTGTCCGATATCAAAGGCAATCGAGCGAATATATGTGCCTTTCGAGCACGCAACGGACAGTTTTGCGGTTTGATGAGTTTCGTCAAATTCGACAAGTTCAAGTTTTGTAATTGTTACTTTTCGTTCCTTGATTTCGACTGTTTCACCCTGTCTTGCGTAATCGTAAAGTTTTTTTCCGTTGACTTTTATTGCCGAATAAATAGGCGGTTTTTGCGAAATTTCACCACGAAAACAAGGCAAGACTTTTTCCAAATCTTCCCTTGTAATTCTTTTTTCAAAAGTTTGCGTAATTTCTCCGTCAAGGTCATACGAATCGGTATTTTGCCCGAATTGAACGGTTGCAAGGTATTCTTTGTCCTCGTTCAGGTATTCAATCAATCTGGTTGACTTTCCGATACATATCTGCAAAACCCCTTCTGCGAAAGGGTCAAGAGTTCCCGTATGTCCGACCTGTTTGATTTTTGTAACTCGTCTGATTTTTGCCACAACATCGTGTGAGGTCATTCCTTTTGGCTTGTTTACGTTGAGAAAGCCGAACAATTACTTAATCTCCCCACGAGAAATTTTGTTGATAAGTTCGGTTACTCTCGCACCTTCTTCAAGTCCGTTTGAATAAACAAATCGAAGTTCCGGAGTTAGTCTTAATCTAAGCATTTTACCAACGTGGTATCTGATATTCGGTGTGCTTTTTTCAATAACTTCTTTTGATTTTGCCACTTGTTCTTCAGACCCTAAAACGCTATAGATAACCTTAGCAAATGAGTTGTCGTGTGCAACTTCAACGTCAATAATTGAAACAACGCCTTCAAGACCTCTGATTTCTTTTCTCAAGATTTCAGAGATATCTCGCATCAATTCTTTTCTTACTCTTTCATTGCGTAATGTCATAATTCAATATTCTCCTATATTGATTATAGCATAAATATAAAAGTATTTTTAATTATTAACGTAATTTGCCGTATTCTTCATCTGTTACTGGTTCTAGCCATTCGTTAGAGGTTTCTGTTCCGTCAACTTCAACCGCAATATGAGAGAACCAGCTGTCTGGTGCCGCACCGTGCCAATGTTTTACGTTTGCGGGAATATTTACGACATCACCCACGTTTAATTCTTGCGGTTCTTTGCCCCATTCCTGATAGTAGCCTCTACCGCCGACAACGATTAAAATTTGACCGCCGCCTGTTTTTGCGTGGTGAATATGCCAGTTATTTCTGCATTTCGGTTCAAAGGTTACGTTGTGCATATTGACTTGGCTTGTAGAAATCGGTGCAAGGTAACTTTTTCCGATAAAGTATTTTGCGTAAGCCGTATTTTCTTCACCAATCGGAAACATAATAGTCTTTGCGTATTTGTCTTTGTCCGTAAGATTTTGAGAGGCTGAGTCTTCACTCCAAACTTGTTTTGCAAGGTTAAAGGTTGCCCACGCTTTTGGCCAACCTGCATAAAAGGCACAATGAGTAATTATTGCGGCGATTTCTTCTTTTGAAACTCCGTGGTCTTTTGCATTTTGAAGGTGGTATTTTAAAGAATTATCCGTCAAGCCCTGTGACATCAATGATACAACCGTGATTATCGAACGGGTTTTTACATCAATATCG
>CAVKDD010000155.1:0-4468 GCA_963654845.1 Acutalibacteraceae bacterium
GAACAAGGCAAGTCCCATTTGCTCAACAATTACATTTGCATCATATTCGCTAAGTCCGAGACCTTGATATCTTGCACGTTTTTGAGCAGGCAATTCAGGCATGCTGTCTTTAATACGTTGTACCCATTCTCTTGAAATTTCAAGCGGCATCAAATCAGGTTCAGGGAAGTATCTGTAATCGTGAGCATCCTCTTTACCTCTCATTGAACGGGTTTCACGAGAATTATCATCCCATAATCTTGTTTCCTGTACAACTTCGCCACCTTCTTCAACTATTTCGATTTGTCTGTCAATTTCGTACTCAATAGCACGTTGCAAAGCCGAGAAGCTGTTTACGTTCTTAATTTCCGCTCTTGTACCGAATTTTGTTGACCCCTTAGGCATAATTGAGATATTCGCATCACATCTCATTGAACCTTCTTCCAAGTTACCGTCACAAACGCCGATATAACGAACGATATCTCTCAATTCTTCCATATAATTTTTTGCTTCTTCAGAACTTCTCATATCAGGTTCTGATACGATTTCAAGAAGCGGAGTGCCTGCTCTGTTCAAATCAACAAGTGAATAACTTGAACCTGCCAACCCGTCAGCACCAACGTGAACAAGTTTTCCCGCATCCTCTTCAAGGTGGGCTCTTGTGATACCGATTCTTTTACCGTTGATATCTAAGTGACCATTGATACAAATAGGTTCATCATATTGAGAAATCTGATAACCTTTCGGTAGGTCAGGATAAAAATACTGTTTTCTGTCGAATTTACATCTTGAAGGAATTTCACAATTCAATGCCAAACCTGTCAAAATACCCATATTAACAACTTCTTTATTCAAAACAGGCAAAACCCCGGGCATACCTAATGTAATAGGGCTTGTTAAGCTGTTAGGTTCTTGTCCGAATTCGTTTTTATCCGGAGCAAAAATTTTAGTCTTTGTTTTTAACTGAGCATGAACTTCAAGTCCGATAACGACTTCATACTTATCTCTTAATTCTTTATCCATTTATCATATCTCCTTATTTGTCTTCATGTTACCACAAATATCAAAAATTTATCTAAAAATTTTTCTCTTTGCCCCTTTATAACAGTAAAAATATGGTAAATTTTTGTAACAATTTTGGCGTTTTGTAACAAAATTTTAAGAAAAAATACGTTTATATAAGTAAGGGAAAATATAAGGAACCGCAAAAATGAGTTTCGATGCAAACATTGGAAGACCGCAACCGGTAATCAGACCAACCGCCGGAATGAACAATGATGGCGGAAGCGGCGGAAATACCGGATACATGATGCGGAACAGAAAGAAAAAGAAAGAAAACGACAAAAGCGTTTTCGACAGCAACGTATTGGAGACGGATTGTTTTGACAGTCTTAACGGATTATCTAAACACAAAACAAATCCCGAAATTTATGAAGGCTCTTGGTTTGATAAATTAGTTGATAAATTTATTAAATAAAAATTTATCTGTAGTGTGGAGTATTTTTCGATTAAACAAGCCAAAAGTTTAGGCATTTTTCTTCTTTTTCTTAACTTTTAAAAATATTGCCAAAACTGAAATAAGAACCGTTACCAATGTCAAATATTGGAAAATATCAACGTAGGCATACAATTTTGACTGTGCCATAAGTTGTTTATAAAGAACAATATTTGCTTTTTTCGCTGCAATAACATTTGGAAAATGATGTAAAAACGCACCGTAATAATGGTTAAAATGTCTTAAAAACATAGGATTAAATTTTGACATATTTCCAACCAAATAGAATTGGTGAACCTCAGACAAACTTATCGCAAAACTTGAAGCAAGCGAGGTAAAAATAGATGCCGCAACGCATTTGGTCAAACTGTGAATACCTGCAGCATTCGAAATTTGAGCCTTTGGCAAATCACCCAGTGCCAACCCCGAAATCGGAACAAATGCCAAAACCATACCTGCACCGAACAAGAAGTTCGGAATAAACAAATAGGCAAAATTAGTTTGTAAACTAATCAAACTGAACATATACCCCGAAGCCGCCATCATCAAAAATCCGACAATAATAACAATTCTGCTATCAATAATTTTTGCAAGCGACCCGACAAACGTCAAACAAATAACGGCGGACAAAACCCTTGTCGCAAGAGATAAACCGCTTAATGAGGCGGTATAGCCCATTAAACCTTGCAAATATTGTGGCAAAAGAATAATTGTTGCATAAACAAGCAGGTTCGCAATATCCGCTAACACTGTACCTAATGAGAAATTGAAATTCTTAAATACTGTCAAATCTACCATTGCGTTTTTATTTTCAAGTTCCCACACAACAAAAAATACTGCACAAAATACCGAAAATCCTAACAACCAACAAATCCAAGTACAATCAAACCAGCCGTACTGTTGCCCCTTATCCAATACTACCTGCATGCTGAATAACCAAAGGGTCAAAGTTCCGAGCCCGATTACATCGACTTTTTTATTTCCGGTATTTCGTGGAGTGTCGGTTAATACAAAATGAATTAATAATAAAGACAAAATCGTAACAGGGATATTTACGATAAAAATCCACGGCCAAGAAAGATTATCTACAAGCAAACCGCCTACGGTAGGACCGATAATTGAAGATACCATTGTGGCAAAAGAAAACAACGCCATGGCATCTCCCGCCCTGTCTTTCGGAAATTCCTGCAACAAAATGGATTGACACATAGGCATCATAATTCCGCCCCCGACACCTTGAATAAGTCTTCCTAAAATCAACATATTCAAACTGTTAGCAAATACGCAAACGACTGACCCGACACCAAACAGGCTCAAAAATATCAGTAAGAAATTTTTTCTGCCCAAAGTGCTTTCAAACCAACCCGTCAATGGTAAAAATACGGCATTTGAAACCATATAACTTGTAATTACCCATTTTGTTTCATCGTTTGTAGCCCCAAACGCTCCGCCCATGTGAGGCAGTGCAACGTTTGTTGCCGAAGTTGCCAACATGGCAAAAAATGTAGGTAAAATCACGGTTACCGAGATTAACCATAACGGAAATTTTCTTTGTTCTTGAGGGGCAACAGTCTGAGCCATTCAATTCTCCAATCCAAGATTAATATAACACTTCAAAAATCTTGCATTAGAAAGTTTAAAAAATTGTTACAAAACAGAAGAGAATTATTTGGCAAATTTTTCAAAAACGTCAACGCCGTACTTGCTATACATATATTTTATGGAATTTTCGGTACTGTCAATATTTTCTTTTGACAAATTCAAAAATTGAGAAAGCTCTGTTCGTCCACGCAAATTATCTATCGGCATAGCAAGCACGGGACCTCTATCAGAAACCTTAAATCTTAACCCCAAACAATAATGTCCAAGCCTGTTTTTTGCGATAACAATTTCAGATTTAGGACTACCCCAAGTTTCCATATTCAAAAGCTTTTGAGATAATTGTTGCCCGATACGCTTTTTGGATTCCGAAATTCTAACCTGTTTTGCGAGTTGAATCTTTAAAGTTGGAGCAATAGTAGCCCCGAATGCAGTATTATTTGAATTATTGGAAATTAGCATCAAAAACTCCTTCAACCTATATAAAACCGCTGAAAAAAATTTTTGCTCAAAACTTGAAACTTAAACTCAAAAAATTTTACAAAAATATATCAATCACTTTTTCGAGACAAATTACGAATCAAAGTATCAGTAATAGGATAACCCGTTTGTTGTTCATAATAATAGAACATTGGAGCAGGATTCGCCTCGATAAACACATACTCACCTGATTTAGATAATCGTACATCAATTCCAGAATATTTTAAGCCCAATATATCCATTATTTTCAAACAATCCTTTTGTACTGATTCAGGCAACATAACCGGTTTTATAATAGCATTATCATCTTCCCTAAAATCTACCTGCGTTGCTTGGATTTCAGCTCCAAATATCTCACCTGTTTTAAAGGCATAAATCCTAATATCAACCCCATCAATAAATTCTTGAAGTTGGCACGGACAATTTATCAACGTATTTTTACGCAATAAATCTTTGTCGCTCATTTTTTTAGTAAAAGCACCACCTCGAACAGGTTTAAAAATAACACTCTTATTATTTTCAAAATAAAAGTTTTCCAATGCTTCAGGGCTATTTGTTATTGCTGTTTTTGGAATTCTTATTCCATTATCAAGCATCAACTTTGATTGAAAACTCTTTTTACGATGCAACTCAACTGCTTGTAAAGAATTCCACGACACAGCCTCTAATGAGTATAAAAAACTTTCTATTGCTGAAGTTTTTTCTCTGTATATTAAATCTGTGGCACAATCCTCATAAGAAACGCCATAATACCATCGCCAATAAACACCTTGAACATCTTTCGCATAGATTTTTTCATCATCTAATATTATATAACTATCTGAAATATCAAAATTCCAATAGAAACTTGGAAACGCTCTTGTATCTAACATTTTTGAACTTATATTTCTTTTTTTTAATACAGAAGAAATATAC
>CAVKDD010000156.1:0-4461 GCA_963654845.1 Acutalibacteraceae bacterium
AATGTAACAAGAGGTAAATTATGACCGATAAAAAAATAGCAAAAGGAAATACTCCACAATCAAACGTAAACAATAACACCCCAAACAATAACACCCCAAACAATATAAAAAAGACTAATGATAAAAATTCAAACGGGGCACCAAAATTTCCGACTTCAAGCAAGGACAGAAAAAAGAGATTTGAAAAACTTGCAAAGGAAAAGCTTAAAAAAAGACGTCCTAAATATATGAAAAAACGTGTAATTATTCCGTCTGTTGCGGCAGTATTTATGCTGTTTTTCGGAATTTACGCAGCAATTATGTCAACACATTATCAATCAACAGATGATGCGTTTGTAGAAGGCAGAATAATCTCAATCGCTCCAAGGGTTTCAGGACCTGTCACAAAATTATTGATTGATGATAACCAACCTGTCAAAAAGGGTGATTTATTGTTAGAAATCGACCCGAACGATTATAGAGTGGCACTTGACCAAGCGGAAGCAAAATTAGCGGAAGCGGAAGCAAAATTAAAAATTACCGACCACGATATTACAAAAACGGAATCTAACGTAAGTCAAGCCGTTGACGACACTTCCAGTGCGAAATCAAAACTTGACTTTGCTCAAAAAGATTATAAAAGATACAACGACATGTACAAAACAGGCGTTGTTTCAAAACAGGATTATGACAGAAGTTCAAAAGACTTAGAAGTTTCAACCTCTAACTACCAATCCAGCAGCAACCGTGCAAATGCAATGAAATCCGAATTAAAATCAACAATCGCAAAAGGTCAAAGCGTTCAGGCTGAAATAAAAAGATTACAAGCAGAAGTTGAACTGGCAGAATTGAATTTAAGTTATACAAAAATTTACGCACCGTCTGACGGGTTAATTTCTTCAAGAACGGTAGAACAAGGAAATTATGTACAAATCGGACAACCTTTATTTGCGGTAGTTCCTCAACAAATGTGGATTGTCGCAAACTTTAAAGAAAACCAATTAACCAACATGCACAAAGGTCAAAAGGTTACGGTTGCTATTGATACTTATCCGGGGAAAAAGTTTAAAGCACACGTTGACAGTATTCAAAGAGCAACAGGGGCAAAATCAAGCCTCTTCCCGCCTGAAAACGCTGTCGGCAGTTATGTAAAAATCGTTCAAAGAATCCCTGTTAAAATCGTATTTGATGAAGATTATTCAAAATATAACATAGTTCCCGGCATGTCTGTTGTTCCGAAGGTAAAAATCAAGTAAGTAATGTTTCAATTTGTTTATAAAATGGCGAAAACTGATACTTTTTTGGTAAAATAATAAAGGACTTGAATGGGGAAAGTATGAAAGAGCGAATATTATTATTACTGATAGTTATCGGACTTACACTTTTTATTTACATATTCCAAAGTTACACAACTTGGGGCTTGGCAATATTAGTTTGCTTAATGGCGGCGTATGCACTTGCAACAAACATTGCTTACAAAATTAAACAAAGAAGTGAGCAGAAGAAACCGCACGAACGCAACGAAAACTACAAACCGTTCGTAAGTATTATGATTCCTTCTCACAACGAAGAAACAGTAATCGAAAATACAATTAATACGGTATTAAATTTGGATTACCCGAATTTTGAAATTATTGCGATTGACGACAGAAGCACGGATAATACGGCACTTGTGCTAAAGAAAATGGAAGAATTACACCCAAATAAAGTCATTGCCTTTATCCGTCCGAAAGATGCCTTCCCGGGTAAATCCGCAGTATTAAACGATGCGTTAAAATTTGCAAAAGGTGAAGCTATTTTGGTTTTTGATGCCGATGCCACAATGGAACCCGACTTTTTAACGAATTTGGTTTATGAACTTGAACCAAAAGATGTCGGGGCAGTTCAGGCAAGAAAAATAGTAAGAAATAAAGACATAAATTTACTGACAAAATGTCAAAATAACGAAATGACTATGGATACCCACTTCCAAGTCGGCAGGGACTCCGTAAAAGGTGCCGTTGAACTTAGAGGAAACGGTGAACTTATAAAAAGAACCGCACTTGAAGATATCGGCGGTTGGAACAATTATACAATCACTGATGACCTTGATATGTCAACAAGATTGCACATCAAAGGCTGGGATATCAGATTTTGTGCAAATACTGCCGTATATGAAGAAGGTATTATGTACCTTTTCCCTTTGTATAAACAAAGAAGAAGGTGGCTGGAAGGTACAATTCGCAGATATTTGGAATATTTTTGGGATATTTTAACCTCAAAAAAAATGTCTATGCGTGTAAGAGTTGACATGATTGCGTATATTTCGGAATTTATAATGCCTGCGTGGTTCATTATCGAAATCGGAATATTGCTTTGCAAAATCGTCCTAAAAGATGCCCCGCCGCATATTTTGATGTCGTCAGTGATTATGGGTTGCATAATCGGACTTGGCTTTATGATGGCTTGCAGATACAGTCTGAGAAGATACGACAATATGCCGAGAATGGAAGCGTTGGTTCAATCGGTTTATACCTCAGTTTATTTGCTGATAATTTGGTTCCCGCTTGTACTGTTCATCGGAACAAAAATTCTGTTCCTTAAAAAAGACATGAATTGGGGTAAAACCGCACACGGCTTGATTCAGCACGAACACGCAATCCAAAAAGCGAAAGAAAAAATAAGAAAAGCAAAAGAAGAATTGAAAAAATTATTGATAACCAGATAGAATAGGAGAAAAAAATGACAAAAACATTATCAATCGAAGATGTAAAAAATAAAATCAGAGCGGTAAAAGATTTCCCGAAAGAAGGAATTATCTTTAGAGATATTACAACGGGATTAAGAGATGCAGAAACTCTAAAATTTATGGTGGATTATCTTTGCGACCAATACAAAGACGTAAAAGTTGACTATATCGCAGGTATCGAAAGCAGAGGTTTTATCTTCGGAATGCCAATGGCTTACAAAATGAACTGCGGATTTATTCCTGTCAGAAAACCTAACAAATTACCTGCTGAAACCATCAAAGAAGATTACGATTTGGAATACGGCTCAAACACTATCGAAATCCACGCAGATTCATTTGAAAAAGGTGCAAATGTTTTGGTGGTTGACGACTTGCTAGCTACAGGCGGAACTGCAAAAGCTGCTTGCAATTTGGTAAGAAAAGCAGGCGGTAACTTGGTAGGTGCTGCCTTTTTAATCGAATTGTGCGACTTAAAAGGATTAGATAAATTGAATGATTGCGGAAAAATAGTTTCTATGCTAAAATACTAATTGAATAGTATATTGGAGAATAAAAATGAAAAAATCTGTAATTGTTTTAACTCTGATTATGGGCTTACTAGGCACTCAAACATATGCTGCCGCTACAACAAACACAACTAAAAAGCCTGCTCAAAAAACAACAGCAACCGTAAAAAAAGGTTCAACGGCTGTTAGAACCAATAATAATCAAGCTTACCCGACTTCAGGCAGTGACTTCCTGCTAAAATATAATATTGACGACTTGGAAGCAGCTCCTTGGTTGCACGAAGGCAAAAGAGTTTACTAAACTCTAAAATAAAGTATAAAATTTATAAAAAACTCCGAAAATTAAATTCGGAGTTTTTCTTATACTTGTTTAAGTTATCATTAAGACTTATTTTAAGAAGAAATCAGCATTAACTGTAGCATAAACTTTGATTACACCTGCTTCAATATTTGGTGCAGAACCGACAGCTTCAGCTGCATCCATTGTCGCCATTTTGTTTGCATAAAACATCGGACGAGCGTAACTTCTGTTTTCACTGCAAGAAGTGCTTAAATTTTTAATACCCGTAATTGAAGAACCAGCGGCACTTGCAACCAATTCAGCTCTTGTTTTTGCTTTTGAAGTTGCTTCTTTTAGCATATTTGAGCAAACTTCATCTTTATCAGACAAACTGAAATTCAAACTGTCAACGTTGGTTGCACCCATAGCTAAAGATTTGTCAATCATATCAGAAATTTTGCTAATATCTTTTGTATGAACAATTATGTTATTTGAAACCTGATATTTTTCAAAAGTCCTCTTGCCGTTGTTATAAATATATTCAGGACTTGCTGAGAAATTTGAAGTCTTCAAATAATCACCGTTTGCAGGATTTATAACACCTTTCAAATAAGAGTAAACCTTGTCTGAAATTTCTTTATTTCTTGTAATTGCTGTTGATAAAGAACGTGAATCTTCTGTTTTTACGGCAATAGAAACCTCAGCGGTATCAGGTGAAACCTCTTTTTCCGAAGTATAAGAAGCGTTCACTGAACCTCTTTCCGAGTCAGTATTTGAAACTGCATTAACAGGAACTAAAACCAATGCTCCAAGAAATAATCCTAAACAAACTAAAAATAAATTTTTACCTGACATAATACCTCCATTACTTCACTTTTGATACATTATTTTCTGATTTTGACTCCTCTTTATCTACTGATTTTATCGGAGCAGAAATAAAAGAGTCTTCTTTTTTCATTGCCATAGGC
>CAVKDD010000157.1:0-4424 GCA_963654845.1 Acutalibacteraceae bacterium
ATATAAAGATTTTGTACTAGATAAAGATGATGTCGCAAATTTGATTTTTAAATATGGTAACAATGACATCAATACCTTTTTAAACTTAGTTGATAACCAAATTAATATTAACGGTTTGGTTAATACGATGAGAGACGGTAATTTCTATAACGGAAAAGCGGTTTTTGTATCACCTAAAGGCATGGTTGTAGGTTCTTCAGGTGTACTTAATGTAGGTTCTTTGAGCGTTTATACACCGACTCAGGCAACCTACGCACAATATCGTTCAAACCCGACTGCCGATTATTCAGGTTTGGCAAATTCAAACAACGGTCAACCTATTACGATTAACGGTAAAGTTTTAGCTGCAAATGATGTTGAGTTAAAAGGCGGAAAAGTTACTATTGCTAAAAATGCGGGTATTGTTGCAGGTGTAAACGAATCTGCACTAAATAATTTGTCAAAAGCTCAGGCTCAAAACTTGTTTGATACATTGGTAAACACTAATAATATCAGGTATTTCAGCAATAACGGTAATATTACTATTGAAACAAGGCAAACCGATACGGCTGCAGGTGTTGATATTCAAGGCACAATGAGAAATCTTGGAAACGGTGATATAAACATCAACAACAACGGTTCTGAAGGTGTTAAAATTGCTGGAAATGTCATAAACGCAAACGGTAACACTACAATCAACAATTATTGGAATGATTTGAATATTTCGGGAAATGTTAAAAATGCGGGCGGAAAAGTAAATATTACTAACGCACCTGCCGAAAACGGTACTCGTTACAACGTTGACGGTAATGTTTACGATTATACAATTTCTAAAGAAACCGAATTGAATATTTCTGGTAACGTTCTAAATGACGGCGAAACAACCCTTTCAAACTCAGGTAACAAAGGGTTAAATATCACAAGTTCCGGACGTGTTAATGCAACAGATAATGTAAATATTTCAAATTCAGGCTCTAAAGGACTTAATATTAAAGGGCTTGTTTATGCGGACAGAAATGTTGCAGTTGCTAATAAAAACAGCAATGTGGTAATCGGTGATAATACGTCAAATGACAATTACGTTTCTGCGGGAAATAATATTGATATTGCAAATGTTAACGGCAATATTTTGAATTACGGAGTTGAAAAAACTCTCTTAAAAGCAGGCGGAAATTTAACAATGGACGTTGAAAACGGTACAATCGGTGAGCCTGTTCAACAAAATGCGTGTGTAGGTTCAGGTTGTACGGGTATTGGTCCTAAATCAGACGGTAGCCGAGATTTTACAAAATCAATCAATGCTAACGTAGATGGTACGGTTACCGCAACAACAACCGATACCAACCAAACCGCAGTTTCAAGAAAAAAAGATTTAGTTATTAATTACGCTTCTATCGGCAATGATATGAAGATTGACAAAATTAAGGCTGACGGTAGAGTGATTTTGACGGTTGATGACGATTTCGGTTATACAAATAACGGTTCTCGTTATGATATGTTAAATTCTGCAATCGACAATACCGTAGCAAATGTTGAAGGTTGGGGCATGTCTTTGATTGCAAACGGTAATATCGGTAGCAAAGATAATAAATTGACCTTCAATCAAACTGACGGAAATAATTATTCAATGGATGCCTTAGCAAACGATAGTATTTTTATTAAGGCATTGGACGATAAGAAAAATTTAGTTAATAAAGTTTGTACTATTATTGCTCGTGAAGGCGATTTGGATGCCGAATTTGGCGGAAATACAATCATTAATAACGTTACCTCCGAAGGTAATATGAGAATTATTACAAGAGGTAAAAACTTAACAATTAAAAATTTAGGTCATATTGTTGATAATTCGGTTACTCCGAGAGATTACTTCGGACCTCGTGATTACGGTCAAAAAGACGGCGGATATACAGGCTTTGACCATAGAGATGAAGCGTTACCGAACAATGTTGTATTAAAGGCGTTGGATATTAACAAAGCACTTCGTCCTAACGGAACATATATTGATAACGGTCATTATGCTTATGCAGATTCAACCGTAAGAGTAGATAATGCGGTTATTGATAACGGAACCGTTGATATTACGGCGGATAACATTTATGCAAACGGTGTTGCCGTAAAATTCGGTAAAGACGGATATTCAAAAACTGCAGATTCTTCAACAAATAAAATGATTGGTACAAGTGAAATTCCTACAGGTCATGCAGTCAGACCTGATGATGTTGAAGGAATCGGTCATGACGAACACGAAAGAAATTATTACTATCATCAAGGTGACGGTGACGGCATCTTCAACGGTCAAGAATCTAATGTTGACGATAATGATGATATAGTTGATGCAACTCCGTTAGAAATCGAAGATAAACCTGAACCTTCATTTGGTGATAACGACACGGATGCTGATACCGATATTGATACAGACATTGATATTGATATCGACAACGATATTGATACCGATACGGATATTGACACAGACTTAGATATAGACACTGATTTGGATACTGATGTTGATGTGGATAATGACTTAGACACAGACACGGATGACGATATTCCTGCTAGAGATAAAAATCAGCCAACCTTCGGTGATACCGATACTGATACCGATGTTGATACAGATACAGACATTGACGTGGATAATGATATTGATACTGATACCGATACTGATGCTGATAACGACATTGACACGGATTTAGACTCAGATACAGACGTTGATATTGATACAGATACCGACACTGATGATGATACACCTGATCATAAGCCTGATGAGCCTAATTTCGGTGATACTGACACAGATACCGATGTTGATACGGATACTGATATTGATGTCGATAATGACAACGATTTAGATAACGACACAGATATCGATACTGATACGGATTTGGATTCTGATATTGATACAGACTTAGACGCTGACACGGATATAGACTTGGATTCAGATACAGACACTGATATTGATACCGATGATGATATTCCTGAGCCAAATCCTGGTGATACTGACACCGACACGGATGACGATAAACCTGATGATAAAGAACCTTCATTTGGTGATACCGATACAGATACCGATATCGATACAGACACGGATATTGATGCTGATAACGACATTGATATGGACACAGATACAGATGCGGACTCTGATTTGGATAACGACTTAGATGCTGACACAGATATAGACTTGGATTCAGATATTGATACTGATACGGATGATGATATTCCTGAACCTAACCCGGGTGATACTGACACGGATGACGACAAGCCTGAACCAAATCCTGGTGACACAGATTCAGATGATGACGATGACATTCCTGAGCCAAATCCGGGGGATACAGATACGGACGATGATAAACCTGAACCGAACCCTGGTGATACGGATAATGATGACGATGATGATGTTCCTGAACCAAATCCGGGAGATACAGACATCGACACAGACACCGATATTGATACGGATGCTGACAATGATATTGACACAGACGATGACAATAGCAGAGCGGACGGTAGCGTAACTTATATTCAAAGAAAAATTGATTCTCAAGGCTTGTCTGCTATTGATAAACGTCAATATATGAGATATTCGGTTTCTGATAACATCAACCCTATTTCACTTGAAACTGGACACGGTGTTGAACAGTTAATAGATATTTCAAGAGGCGGAATTTCTATCAAACACGGCAAAGATGTCAAAGTTGGTGATGTCGTACCTGTTCACATCGGCTACGGAAACCTTGATATCAATGCGGATGTTGAAATTGTTTCAACTACGGGAAGCCGAGCAGGGGCTAAGTTCGTAAACTTGGATTCTGCAACCGCAAATCAAATTCTTTTCTTAAATATGATATTAGATGATGTAAATAAATTCTCAAACGTATTTTAGAAGACAGAAAAACCAAATAAATACTAAAAACACCGACCAAATTTAGTCGGTGTTTTTTCTTTTAAAACTTACGATTTTTTATATAATCCTTCCAATACCTTCCTTTGCCGTTCGGTGCTTTGTCAATTACCGCCCAATACGCACAGGAATAATTAGCGGTGCTTCCGCCACATAGGGTTTTATCCGCCGCGAAATTTTGTCCGTTATAGACCATTTTTGCGTTGTTGTCATCTTCCATACCCATAGGAATAATTCTACCGTCAACAGTGGGTATAAAAAGGAAATAGTCTATTCCCGTAATATTTGGTTTTGCATTACCATTCAAATCTACGCAGATAACAGGCCCGTTTTGACCTTCAGCAGGAGCATCATTCCACATGTACAAAGTTCCATTTATATCGGCAAACGTACCTGAAATATCACAGACCTGATTTACGTTTGCACCTTTAAAATTTTTATACTTGCCATAAATTTCGGCAGAACTTTCACCTTTGTCATTTTTTGTATCCCATACATCTTTGTTTACATTAGAAAAGCCTTTTAAATATCTTGGAAAAATCTTGCCCATAGTATC
>CAVKDD010000158.1:0-4406 GCA_963654845.1 Acutalibacteraceae bacterium
GATGATGAAATCAAGATGATTTTATGTGCTCGTGGCGGTTATGGTGCGTTGCGATTGATGGAAAAAATTGATTATTCGATTATCAAAAATCACCCGAAAATTTTTTGCGGATATTCTGATGTGACCGTTCTAAATTCTGTTTTTTACAAAAAATGCGGACTTGTAAGTTTTTCAGCACCAATGGCTCAAGGCGATTTCTCGGGTGAAATTGATACTTTTACCGAAAAACATTTTTTTGAAACCTTGCAAACAGGTCATTTTAGCATAAAATCAAACTCCCCTGCGAAAAATTTTGCTCTCATAGAAGGAGTTTTGTTTGGCGGAAATTTGGCAACGCTTGCTTCTTTGTGCGGAACAGACTTTATACCCGATGAAAAATTTATCTTGTTTGCCGAAGACGTTGGCGAGCCTGCGTACAAACTCGACCGATATTTTACGCAGTTATTTAATATTGAAAAATTCCGTGAAAATATTTCTGCGGTTGTTTGCGGTGATTTTACGGGATTAGACAGCGTGGCGGATTTTGATAATTTGTTATCTCAAATTGAAACAAAATACACGCTTCCCGTAGTTAAAGGCTTTCCGTTTGGTCATGGCAAAACTAAGGCAACAATTCCTTGCGGTGCGTTTGCAAAATTAACCACTGACGGACTTTTTGCCGAAAACTTTTTACTTGATGATTAACACATCCGAATCAGTATTTTCAAGAACTCTCAGGCTGACTGAGCCAAGCAAAAATTTTGACAATTTTTTGTAATTCTTGTTTCCGCAAACGATTAGGTCAATATTGTTTGAAGTTGCGTATTTCAGAATTTCTGTAGCGGGAATTCCTTGCGTGATTGTCTTTTGGTAGTTTTCCAGTCCGTTGTCTTTTAATAAGGCTTCAATTTCATTCAGGGTAAGCATTGCGGCAACTTCTTGCTTGTTTTGAATTTCTAAAAGCCAATTAGAATCGACATTCCCTTTCAAGAACAGAAAATCAGGCATTTCATAAACCGTTAACAAATGAAGGTTTTTGTCTTGCAAATTCATTGTGTTTAAAAGTTTTTCAACACAAAGTTTACTTTTTTCCGTTCCGTCAACTGTTATTAAAATATTTTTACGCTCATTTGAAAGCTTTGAGATATAAACGGGAATTTTAACGGCACTTGCTATTTCTTGCGAAACCGAGCCGAGCCATTTTTGAATACCTTTTTTACCGTGCGAACCCAAAACGATGTAGTCATAGTCTTTCTTGTCGCAAATTTCTAAAATCCCGTCAATTACCGTTCCGCAAAGTTTGATTTTTTCACCTGTTGTAATTTCATGGCTTGTCAAAAGTTTTTCCGCATTGTCAAGAATTTCATCGGCGGTATTTGTGCATTGCATAACAAAATTTGAATCTTCAATCGCCGCAGAATCAGGCAAAAAGCTCCAATCTATCACGCAAACAATATCCACAATTCCGTCTTTTGCCCAGTGCGAAAAGTTTTTCATCGCATTAAAACTTATATTTGACCCGTCAGTACAGAATAAAATCTTCATAAATATTTCTCCTTTTGGGTTAAGATACAATATGTTAAGGAAAATTACATTACCCTTTCAAGAACAGAAAATCAGGCATTTCATAAACCGTTAACAAATGAAGGTTTTTGTCTTGCAAATTCATTGTGTTTAAAAGTTTTTCAACACAAAGTTTACTTTTTTCCGTTCCGTCAACTGTTATTAAAATATTTTTACGCTCATTTGAAAGCTTTGAGATATAAACGGGAATTTTAACGGCACTTGCTATTTCTTGCGAAACCGAGCCGAGCCATTTTTGAATACCTTTTTTACCGTGCGAACCCAAAACGATGTAGTCATAGTCTTTCTTGTCGCAAATTTCTAAAATCCCGTCAATTACCGTTCCGCAAAGTTTGATTTTTTCACCTGTTGTAATTTCATGGCTTGTCAAAAGTTTTTCCGCATTGTCAAGAATTTCATCGGCGGTATTTGTGCATTGCATAACAAAATTTGAATCTTCAATCGCCGCAGAATCAGGCAAAAAGCTCCAATCTATCACGCAAACAATATCCACAATTCCGTCTTTTGCCCAGTGCGAAAAGTTTTTCATCGCATTAAAACTTATATTTGACCCGTCAGTACAGAATAAAATCTTCATAAATATTTCTCCTTTTGGGTTAAGATACAATATGTTAAGGAAAATTACATTACCTTCCCATATACATTTTTTTCTGATATGATAACTATAGTAAGAAAGTTATTTTTATTAGGATTGTTATCATAATGTCGGTTGAAGATAGTATTAAACTAAAAAAATATAGAGATTTAATAGATATTATTGCAAAAGTCGAGTATCAAAAGTTTTCAAGGTCGCACTTGATTGAGTTGCCGGAACTTGTAAATATCGGTACTCATGCACTTTACATCTTGTTTAAAAACCACGACCCTGATTCTTATAACAGTTCTTACTTATCAACCGCAATAAAATGGGCAATCCGAAATGAGGTCAGACGTCGCTATAAATGGTACACTCTCAAAAATCGTGCTTCCGTATCGGAAGAAGATGAACTTACGAATGAAGTTGAATTGAGGGCGGATGTTTATAAAAATATTTTGTCGATTGACGAATTGCAAGATGCGGAAGTTCCTACTCAGATTAAATCGAAAGACAAAACCCCTGAGGAAAGTATTGAATTTCTTGAACTTAAAGACGGAATATTAGAGGCTATTAAAAAATTACCGCCTCGAGAGCGAGAGTTTATAGAATGTAAATTTTTCCAAGAGAAAAAATTGAGAGAAATCGCAAACGAATATAATATTTCGCAATCAAGAATTTCAAGAATTATTCAAACAGGCTTGGACAGAATTAAAAAAGACTTGGCAAAACAGGGGATGATGTAAAGAATGAAAACAATATTTGAAAAATCAAACGGAAATGACGGTATTAATTTGACAGACAAAATGCCTGATTTGAGTTTTATTTCTGCTGATTTGAAGCGTGAAGGTGAGGTCGGTTTGCCTCAGTTGAGCGAACTTGATGTTATGCGTCACTATAAAGAATTATCGGATGCAAATTTTTGCATAGAAAAAGGTTTTTATCCTTTGGGTTCTTGTACAATGAAGTATAATCCTAAGGTTAACGAGTTGTTGGCTACGCTTGACGGGTTCAATATTCACCCTGCAATGGAAGATGATATGGCTCAAGGTTCGCTTGAGTTGATGTATAAGTTGCAACAAGCTTTGTTGACGGTTACGGGAATGGATGCTATCACTCTTCAACCTTCTGCAGGTGCTCACGGTGAAATGACCGGTATGATGATTATCAAAAAATATTTTGATACAATCGGCGAAAAGCGTACAAAAGTTATCATTCCTGATTCTGCACACGGTACAAACCCTGCAAGTGCCAAAATGAGCGGGTTTGAGGTTGTCCAAATTAAGTCAAACGAAAAAGGTCAGGTAGATATTGAGGCGTTGAAGGAAGTTTTGTCGGACGAGGTTGCGGCAATAATGATGACAAATCCTAATACTTTGGGAATTTTTGAAGAACAGATTTCAGAAATTTCCGAAATTATGCACGCAAACGGTTCTTTGTTATACTATGACGGAGCGAATTTCAATGCCATTATGGGATATACAAATCCGAAATTAATGGGTTTTGATGTTGTTCATTTGAATTTGCACAAAACTTTTGCAACTCCGCACGGTGGCGGCGGTCCTGGTGCAGGACCCGTTGCGGTTGTGGAAAAACTTAAGGAATTTTTACCGACTCCTGTTATCTGTTTTGACGGTGAAAAGTATTACAGAAACTACGATTTGAAACATTCTATCGGCAGTGTTAAAGATTTTTGCGGTAATTTTTCAGTTATGGTTAAGGCGTATGCGTATATTTTAATGATGGGAAAAAATCTTAAAGCTGCCTCAACAAATGCTGTATTGAACGCAAATTATCTGAAAGAAAAATTAAAAAAATACTATGAATTGCCTTATGATGAACCTTGTATGCATGAGTTTGTCATAACAGGCGAAAAACAAAAGCATGAAAACGGGGTATCAACGCTGAATATAGCCAAAGCACTTATGGATGAAAACACTCATCCGCCGACGGTTTACTTCCCGTTGATTGTCCACGAAGCAATTATGATTGAGCCGACAGAATCCGAAAATAAAGAGGTTTTGGACGATTTTGTCAATGTTATGATTAAAATTGCAAATGAGTGTGCGGAAAATCCTGACAAGGTTTTGACTGCTCCTCATAATACTTTTGTTAAAAAGATTGACGAAGTCACGGCGGCAAGACGTCCTGACTTGAAGTTTACCGAATAATTACACAAGACTGGGAATATAATAATGACTAATAAAGAAACTACTAAAAAAAGAAAAATATCTTTCCCTCACATGGGAACAATCAGTTACGCATGGGC
>CAVKDD010000159.1:0-4398 GCA_963654845.1 Acutalibacteraceae bacterium
GTCATTACCAAGTCCGTTAATATAAAACTCACTACCTGCAAGATTATGGTTGCCATTACTCCATTCAATAACATTTTCGTCTTGAGTTACGTTATAAGTTCTTGAGGCGATTTTGTCATTGATTACTTCGTAATTAAATCCGCCTGATTTACCCGCAATAGTAATAACCAATTCGTTATTTTGAACCGCCAAATTATAAGTTACACCGTTTACAGTAACATATTTAGCCGCAGAAGCAATTTCAGCCTTAATCGCAGAATCACTCATAAATTTAGTTCTGTATTCCGTTGTTGCCATATTATTATAAATATTCAACGGTCCGAGAATTAGAGTTTTATCTTGAGTCAAAGTATCCTTAACATTGATAATATCTGATTTGTCATTCAAATCAACATCAAACATAAAGGTAGATTGATTGTTAGAACCCAAAGTCAAATCGTTGACATTAATCGTATCAAGTTGATTGTTGATTGAGTTCAAAGTTCCGCCGTCCATTGTCAAATTAACATTATCAAATACCTTTGAAGTATTGCCGACTTGCAAAGTACCGCTATTTAAGTTGATATTTTGGTTAGAAACAGTGCTATTTAGAATTACGCTACCAAGATTTGAATTAACGTCATTTCCGATATTTATTGTACCTAAATTAGAACTGTTGCCCGAAATTCCGCTGTTGAAGATGATTTTACCGTCAACAGAAGTAATCAAATTCAAAGTACCTTCGTTATAAATGTCGTTTGCCGCACCATTTGCCTTGTTGCCCGTAAACTCAACGGTATTTGAATCGGTTGCGGTGATATTTGTTATGCCTTTGTTATAGATTGCACCACCTTCGCCCGTTGCGGTGTTGTTTTTGAAATTAGTATTAACAATATTCAACACACCAACTTCGCCACTTTCAGCAATTTCATTGATTACGGCACCGCCGTTAGCAGCTTTGTCATAAGTCTTACCTGCAATATCAGTGTAAGAAGTTTTAGTAGAGTTATTATCACTGAAAATAGAATCGGTCAAAGTAACTTTTCCGCCGTTGTTGATAATCGCAGTGTTAAAACCGTACCAACCGCCCGAACCGTCAGCCTTTTTAACGTCACTGATTTTCAATTCCTGTTGTTGTTTGTTGCCGTCTTCAAGAGTTTCCACGCCCAACGCAATACCGATAACATTATTAGCACCGATTACGTTCATGCCGTTGCCGTTAATTTGCAACAAATCACCTTGCAATACGTTTGAGGTTTTTCTGTCTTGAATTTTCTTGCTATCATCGGTTTGAGTTTCGTCAAAGATTTTGTAACCCTTGTTCCAGCCATTGTTAATAATATTACCTTCAGTATCTGTTACACCAATAATTTCATCAGCCGTAGCGTTATAAATGTAAGTTCTTTGAGCCGCCAAGTTTCTGTCTTGCCCCAACGAAACAGCAACAGGCAAACCGCCCGCACTAACAACTTGGGTAACTTCCAATGCGTTATTACCCGTACCCGCCGTACTGTCATTTTTAAGCGACAAACTATAACCCGCATTACTTGTAATAACGGTTGCCAAACTTGATTCCAAAATGGTTGAGTCTTCCGCTAACTTGTTATTATTAGCAAAAGTCAACAATGTTCTGAATTTATCAATATTTTCAGTCGTAAAATCCACACCGCTAGGCAATTTTGAATCCTTAAACGAGAATTTGCTAAGGGTTAATTTGCCGCTTCCGATGATATCAGAATTAATCTTATCGATTGCACCCTTCAAGGAGCCGTCGTCATTTCTATCCAATTCGATATCCAACCACAAATTAGCATCACCAAGAACATTCAAGTTTTCAGGAGCAATCATGTCACCTGATTCGATATGCTTATTCAAAAGGTCTAAAGTTCCGCCTTTTAGAGTGATTTTCGCCCCGTCTGCTAAATATTTTTCAGGGGTGACATAACTTCCATAACTATTTGATTGTCCGAATGCCAAAGTTCCGTTATGAAGTACCAAATTCGCACCACGCACGGTGTTATTGAAAATAATTTTGCCATTTGTCGGAGCCAAACATGTTGCTGTATTGGCAGAAGCAGGTTCTAATTCGCCATAAGAAATTCCGCCCTGATTTAATTGAATATTAGTGTTCGGATCATCATAATTACTATCACGAGATTTTGCCGTAGCGTTTACGATATCGTTAAAAATTATACTTCCCGAGTTGCCCGCATTAAAATAAATCGTACTGTCGTTTTCGTCTGTTCCTTTGGTTGAAGTTAGAGCATTACCGATATATAACGCTTCTTGCCCTTTGTGGTTTTTCAAATCATCAGGATTATTATTAACATTATCTGTAACAAAATTACCTGCAAAAACAGTGTCCGCACCGTCTGCAATAATTTTCAAATATTGACCGTTTACATTGCCGTGCGGTTCGTAAGAAATCGCACCACCTTGATATTTTGCGGAGTTTCCAAAAAATTTAGTATTCACTAAAGTCAGTTTTGTATTTGCGGCAACAACGCCACCTGCATCACTTGCATAGTTTCTATTGAAGACGGAATTTGCGATATAACCCTCAATTACACCTTTACTGCCTAAACCGATAGCACCGCCCCAGCCTTCAACATCTGAAGTAGTTTTATTATCGCTAAACACGGAATCTATAATATTAAAATATACATTATTATCAATAAATATTGCACCACCGTGCGTATTCGTCGTATTATTGTTAAAATCAACACCCGTAATATCTAAGAAGGACACTTTATCATCAGAACCAACGACATACATCGCTCCGCCACCGTTACCATGTCCGCCGTTTGCGGTTGCAATATTATTTGCAAATTTAACAGAAGCATTACCGTCACTATCTCTTGTTCCCGTAATAGTTACACTGCCTGAAGCATTATACAACGCACCACCTGCATTAGTAGCCGTGTTATTTGAAAAGACATATTTTCCGTCTTTAATTTCCATAATTCCGTTATTAAATATCGCACCGCCATTATTAGCCGAGTTGGTATCGAATAAAAAGTCGCCATTTCCCGACATATACAAACGACCGTTGCTATCGTTATAAATAGCACCACCTGTTGTACCGTTGCCTGTATTGGTGTTATTTTTAAATTTAATTAAAGCATTTTCACTATCAATATTTATTGTACCGTCATTATAGATTGCACCGCCGTGAGCCCAGTCACCCGTAGTTTTATTGCCTTCAAACAAAACATTGCCTGACATATTAATCGTAGCATCAGCAATATTTTTTATTGCTCCCCCCTGACTGCCTGCCGTATTGGAAGTAAATTTTGCTCCATTAATCGCCAAAACTCCCGCATTCCAAATTGCTCCGCCCGAACTACTTGCAGAATTGTTATTGAAAACAATAGCTTCACCGATTATCGTTGCCGTTCCCTGCTCACCATTTTGAAAAGCCCCGCCATAATATGCACTATTCTCTTCAAATAAAATTTTACCCGTGCCTTCAGCCTTCATATCAAACTTCCCGTTACCGACAAGTTTTATTTCATCCGCTTCAGTACCTTTATATTTTCCGTTGAAAATTGCTCCGCCGTTTTTTGCGAAATTTTTAGTGAAGGTCATTGTTTTATTATCAGTTGCAGAAATTGACATATCGGCAACATTGAAAATCGCTCCGCCTACACCTATATTATTGGAAACATTGTTAGTAAAAGTCATATCGCCGGTTATTGTTGTAACTGCATGCCCAACACTTGTTACCGCACCACCAGTTACTTTGAGGTTATTTGAAACATTATTGATAAAGGTCATATCAGAAATATTCAAATCACCTTCAGTATAAACAGCACCGCCCCAAGGGGTATCACCGCTTGCTTTACCGAAACCCTTAATCGTGAGATTGCTTAAGTTGAGAGTTGCTTTAGGTTGAACATCAAAAACGATAGAATTAATAGATGAGCTGATACTGCTTGCATCAATAGATTTACCGTTTCCGTTTATCGTGATACTATCGGAATTTCCCGAACTTCCGCCAATCGAGATTGCACTTGTCTTTTTTGCTTCCGTCCAGTTGATATCACCGGTCAAATCAATAGTTATTTCACCCGTACCTTTTACGGCATCTTTCAAACCCGCATAATCATTAACTTCTGTGGAAAACGCATTTTGACTGTTCAACAACATTAATGCAGCGATAGCTGCAATTTTTATATTATTTTTTCTCACGAAAAATATCCTCTCATCCTTCCTAATCATTACCTAAATTTTATGTCAAAAGTACCTCTCAGACAAGTAATTTGACATTTTTAAAAATAAGTCAAATTCGTCCAAAACCCGCATGGATAGGGTGCTACAAGCCCCCCCCCCCCGATTTACAAAACTTTACAAATCGGTGGCGGAATTATTATTAATAAATTATCGGCCAAAATATTCGATTTCTTTCCACTTATATTT
>CAVKDD010000160.1:0-3589 GCA_963654845.1 Acutalibacteraceae bacterium
GTGTCTGACGGCAAATACCATTGCGGAAGTTTCAAGATAAAATAGCAACCGACAAGCAACAAAACAGTCACCAAAAATCTTAGAAACGCTTTCATACTGTTGATTTTTTTACGTTTCTTACGAATTTTTCGCTCCAACTTTTTACGTCTTACGGAATGTTTACCGTAAGTGAATTCGTCTTCAAAGTCGTCATAATTATTGCTTGTTGTGTTGTTATTATTCTCGAAATCTTCAAGCATTATTTGTTAAGTCCCGCACCGTTCATAATAATTTGTACCAAATTGTCATAACTTATGCCCATAACCTTTGATTGAGCAGGCAAATCACTTGTTGTAGTCATCCCCGGTGATGTGTTAATTTCAATCACATAAGGAATGCCGTCTTTGCTAATCATGAAATCAACTCTTGAAAGTCCTCTGCAACCTGCCGTTTCGTGAGCCAATACTGCAATATGTTTAACTTTCTTGGTCATTTCTTCGTCTAACTCTGCAGGTAATACAAATTCTGACATTCCCGGAGTGTATTTTGACTCAAAATCGTACCATTCGTTTTTCGGTCTGATTTCAAGGATTTCTGTCGGAATATTTTTGCCGTCTTTTTCCAAAACACCGACAGTTACGAACGCTCCACTGATAAATTCTTCAATCAAAACATCATCATTATATTTTATAGCGGCTTTGTAGGCTTCTTCCAATTCATCAGGTGTATTAACTTTTGTCATACCGAAGCTCGAACCTTCAGAAACAGGTTTTGTAAATACAGGATATTTCAAATCCTTAGTCATTTCTTTAACGTCTTCACCTTTTCTTACAAAAACTGATTTTGCCAAAGGAATTTCAGGGTTAGTTGCCAAAATTCTTTTGGTATATTCTTTGTTCATACAAATTGCGGAAGACATAACCCCGCAACCTGTGTAAGGAATTTGCAAGATTTCCAAAACGCCTTGAATGCAACCGTCTTCACCGTATTTTCCGTGTAGTGCGTTGTAGGCATAATCATATTTTCCGTCTTTTAATTTTTGTGCAATATCTTTGTCAACTTCAACAAGTTCGGCATTTTTAAAACCTAATCTTTGCAAAGCATCAAAACACCCTTTGCCCGAACGTCTTGAAACTTCGGCTTCCGAAGACAAACCTCCGCACAGTACGGCAATTTTTGAATTTTTATCTATTTTACTTTGTATAGTATCTTGCATAATTCTTCTTCCTTCTTGTTATTTCCACCCAAAAATCTTATTTCGGGTTCCAATTCTATACCATATTTTTCTTTTACTTTTGAATATAAATCAAACATCAAAGTCAAAACTTCTGTCGATGTCCCCTTGTTATTGTTTACGATAAAGTTTGCATGATTTTCCCAAACCTTGACCCCGCCACAAGACATACTTTTTGCTCCGATTGTTTCAAGCAATCTGCCTGCCGAGTCCCCTTGCGGATTTTTGAAAATACTGCCGCAATTCGGTAATGCCAATGACGGTTGATGTTCTTTTCGGAACTTCAAATTTTGAGCCATTTGTTGTTCGATTTCTTCTTGCGATTTCGGGGTTAAATCAAATTCCGCCTGCAAAACAAGGATTTTTTCGTCCTGACATCTTGAATGACGATAACTGAATTTCATCTCGTCTTTTGTGAATTTTACAACTCCTTTACCCTCTACAAATGCGGTTACGGAAACCAAAGTGTCGCTGATTGCCTGAGAATTTGCCGAAGCGTTCATACAAACCTCACCACCGACAGACCCGGGAAAACCTATCATAAATTCAAGTCCCGACAATCCCGCTTTGCAAACTTCTTGCGAAAGTTTCGGACCTTTTACACCCGCATCTGCAAGGACGTGATTTCCGTTTATGACAATGTTTTTCATTTTTGTTGTCAAAATTATTCCGCTGTCATAACCGGCAGTTGATATCAAAGTGTTAGACAAGTTTCCATAGACGGGTAAATTGGGATTTTGGGTCAAAATCTGTTCAAATTCGGACAAATTTTCAGGGAAAAAAACCTCGCAAATTCTTCCCCCGATTTTAAAGGAAGTCAAATTTTTTATATCAAAGTTTTTTTCAGCCTCAATGCCCATTTTTAAACCTTATCTTTGCATAGTGTCATCAATTCTTTGCCCAAGTTTGTAATTGTTCCCGCACCAAGTCCGATAACAACGTCACCTGATTTTAGTGTAGGTAACAATTTTTCTGCAACCTCGTGCATATTGCCCGTAATATTTTCACAAGGAATATCAATTTTTTCTTTCAATTCGTTTGTGAAAGCAAGAGAATTAACTCCGTCAATCGGGTCTTCACTTGCTGCAAATACATCTGTCACAACAACTCTGTCAACATCTGAAAATGCTGTCATAAATTCGTTCCAAAGGTTTTGTAACCTTGTGTATCTGTGCGGTTGGAAAACTGCGATAACATTTTTACCTTTGAAGGATTTTGAAGCCGACAAAGTCGCTTTGATTTCTGTCGGGTGATGAGCATAGTCATCATAAATCGAAATTCCGTTGACCTCTCCGACTTTTTGAAATCTTCTTCCCATGCCTGTAAAGTTTGCGAAATGCGGATTTACGAGTTCCATATTCACACCTGATTGATATAGGGCAGCCCAAACAGCCAAAGAGTTATACACGTTATGAACCCCTTTTAAACAAATTTTTAATCTTGTTTGAAGTTCACCTTTGTATAAAATATCAAAACTTGTATAATCTTCTGCGTATTCAATGTTTTTCGCACTGTAATCAGTATTTCCGCCGATTGAATATGTCATAAATTTTGCATTGTTGTCTAATTCGTGTTCAGTGAAATATTTAACAAGACGTTTCACCCCGTCATTGTCGGTATTTGCCAAAATAATTCCGTTTGGTCGGATGTTTGAAATAAATTTTTCAAAAGTTTCCAAAATAGAATCCAAACCGTTTTTGTAAAAATCCAAATGGTCAGGCTCTAAGTTGTTTACAACTACCATATTTGCAGAATATTTGACAATAGTTCCGTCACTTTCATCGAGTTCCGCTATAAAATATTTTTCGTTTGTTGCGTTCGCATTAACGTTCAATTCAGGAATAATTCCACCAACAACATAAGACGGTTTCAAACCTGCTTTTTCCATTACATAAGAAGCTAGTCCGCTTGTTGTGGTTTTTCCGTGAGTACCTGAAAATCCGATGAAAAATTCTTCGTGTTGAGAAATTTCGGCAAGCAAATCAGAACGGTGCCAAATCGGAAGTCCTAATTCTTTTGCACGCATAAGTTCTGGGTTGTTCGGTCTGATTGCGGTACTTACGATAACAACACAATCGTTTGGAACATTTTTTGCATCGTGTCCGATATGAACCTTCGCTCCTAATTCTCTAACTTTTTGTACATACTTGCTGTCATTAATATCCGAGCCTGAAACCTCAAAACCCTTTTGTAATAAGAATTTTGCAAGTCCGCTCATTCCAACGCCACCAATGGCTATAAAATGATATTTCTTTTTCAAATCTTTATCCCTACTATTTATATTGTCCCACTTCTTCTTATCAATTATAATACTAAAATAGAATTTCTGTCGGAATATTATATTTTTTTAACATTTTTACTTGAACGGTTTAGAGC
>CAVKDD010000160.1:3599-4384 GCA_963654845.1 Acutalibacteraceae bacterium
TTAGTCGGAATTATTTATAATAATATTTGACCAATCTTTTATGAGGGAATTTAGATTATATCTTGCGTTTGCGGGGCTTGTCGAAGGCATTTTGTAGCAGGAATATTTTTCTAATAATTCGGGAAAATATTTTTTAAAAGCGGAATAGGACTTGTTACCGTTTAGACAAATCAGTTTGATGTTTGGTGATTTTTTCAATAATTTATCTATGGGGTTCGGGACTTCGTTTTGAATGTCAGAATCAAGACTACCGATACGTTCGCAGGATTTTATGGTATCCCAAAGTGCAATATTGTTTTGCAGAAGAGTTTTTAATTTTTTATTGTAATCAAAATTGTGCAAATTCGGCTCGTTGCAAATTGCTCCTAAAACTTTCCAAAAGCGATTTTGCGGGTGAGCATAATATTGTTGTTCTTGTAATGACTTAACCCCGGGCATTGAACCTAAAATGAGAACTTTTGAATTATCATCTATTGACGGTGCAAAACTCTTACAATTACTCATAAATAAATCTTACCACTAAAAAATTAAAGAATATAACAATTAATCTGTCTGTCTATAATATCCATTAATAAGTGCTTTTATCTTTGGCAAAAGCCGAATAATTTTTGAATAAAATAAGTTTATCCCTACAAATCCATACTCCCGCTACGGAAGCCTTCCAGGTCCAGTGTAATATAGTTTATGTCTAATTGTTTTAGTTCTGTAACTAATTTATCTTTTTGTTGAATTAATTTTTCAAAATATTTCGGTAAAACTTCAATTCTTGCAATATTATCATGTAA
>CAVKDD010000161.1:0-4379 GCA_963654845.1 Acutalibacteraceae bacterium
AGTCTGTTCTGTATTAATTTATTATAATTTTTAAAAATTATTTGCGGCGGATTTTTCCGCTTTCTTCAAGTCTTTTTTGTCTGTAGCCATAGAAGGCATATATCAAAATACCTACAAATAACCACAACAAGAAGTATAGTGATGAGGTTTTAAGGGTATTTAGCGAGAAGATAATTAAAATTCCGCAAATAAATATTCCAATCAACGGGAACCAAGGACAGAACGGAACTTTGAACGGTCTTGGTTTATCAGGTGCGGTTTTTCTCAAAATCAATACCGCAAGACAGATAATTACAAAGGATGTAAATGTTCCAAAATTACAAAGTGCTGCTGAGATATTCAAATCCATAAACAGTCCGCATAAAATAACTACGATACCTGAAATCCAAGTCATAATGTGTGGAGTTCTGTATTTTTTATGGATTAATCTCCAAGATTTCGGTAAAAATCTGTCACGGCTGATAGCGTATAAAATTCTTGTTGTTCCGAGTTGGTAAATCAATAAAACTGAGGTCAATGCACATAACGCACCGATAGAAATCAATCCTGCAAACCAATTCAACCAATCTTTACCCAAATAATTTATAGCGTGAGCAATAGGTGCTTGAATATCAATGTTATTGATTGGAACAATTCCTGTTAGAACAAGTGCAACGCAAACGTACAAAATTGTACAAATTATTAGTGTTCCAAGTATTGCAATCGGCAAATCTCTTTGCGGGTTTTCGGTTTCTTCCGCCGTTGTTGAAATTGCATCAAATCCGATATAAGCAAAGAAGATTAAAAACGCTCCCATTATTACCCCTGAAGGTTCAGAAGGGAAAAAAGGTGTCCACTGTTCAGGTTTTACATAAAATGCTCCAACGATAATGAAAGACAAAATCATGAACATATTTACGCTAACCATTATACTTGCAAATCTTGTTGATTCTTTTACCCCTCGAACAAGAAGCATTGTTAATAATAATACGATACAAACCGCAGGAAGGTTTATTGAAATCGGAATGTGTCCGAATAAGTAAGGTATTTTGTCGTGAATATCCCAATCGTAAGTGTTGCAAAGGTTTGACATAGTTTTGTAATCGTATCTTAACCACATAGGAAAATGTGTTACAAAGTCAGGCAAAACATGTTTGAAACCTTTTAAAAACTGGATAAAATACCCTGTCCAAGCACTTGCTACCGTAATATTTCCGATTGCATATTCAAGCATCAATATCCAACCGACCATCCACGCCATAAATTCTCCCATTGTTGCATAAGTGTATGTGTAAGCACTACCCGCAACAGGAATCATAGCGGCGATTTCCGAGTAACATAGGGCAGGAAATACACAAGCAACTGCAGCCAAAATCATTGACAAAACTATGGCGTGTCCTGCACCGGGACTTTCGGGGCTACCTGTTATTGCAGTTCCGATTATCGTAAAGATACCTGTTCCGACAACGGCTCCGATACCGATTACGATAAGGTCAAATACATTAAGCGTCTTCTTTAGTTCTGACCTTTTGCTTGTCGCAATAAGGTCATCTAAAGAACGTTTTTTAAATATATTTCGGCAAATGTTTTTAAAATTCATCTATTTAATTTCTTCCTGTGTTTCTTGTGCGGAACGAACAAATTCTTTGTGAAGTTTATTTTCGTTGTTTCTGTTTTTGATAAATCCGTACAAAATGTAAATTATAGCACCGATACCAAGCCATACAGGGAATAACAGTGCAGAGCTTCCTGATTGAATTGTTTTATAAATCATCAATCCGCCACAGCAAATTATACCCAAAGCAGGTGTGATAGGTGAGAACGGAACTTTGAACGGTCTTGGACGTTCAGGGTCAGTGTGACGTAATATCAAAACCGCAATACATACAATAATGAAAGATGTAAAGGTTCCGAAGTTACATAATTCTGCCGCTACGTCTAAGTTTAGTGTTAAAATTCCGACTACTGCCAAAACTCCGACTGTCCAAGTTAAAAGAACAGGAGTTTTGTATTTCGGGTGAATTTTTTGAAATCTTGCAGATATAAAGTGGTCACGGCTCATTGCGAACAAAATTCTTGTTGCCGCCATTTCCAATACCAATAAAACTGAAGTCAAACCTGCAAGTGAACCTATTGAGATTAAGTATGAAATATAGGTTGTCCAAGATTGACCCGTATGTAACATACAGTATGCCATCGGAGCATCTAAAAATGCTCTCGGAACTCCACCGCCTGAGGTTTTTTGCAAACCTGTCAAAACTAACGCAACTAATACATAAACCAATGTTGTGATAAGTAGTGACCCGATAATACCGATAGGCAAATCTTTTTGAGGGTTTTTGCATTCTTCTGCGGCTGTTGCTAAAGCATCAAATCCGATATAAGCGAAGAAGATTAAGAACGCACCTGCAAAAATACCTGTTGCTCCGTTTGGTGCAAACGGTGTCCAGTTAGAAGGTGTAACAAAAAATGCACCTGCAAATATGAACAACGCAATAACTGCAAGTTTTATGAATACCATTACTCCCGCCATTTTTGCAGAATCTTTTGTACCTTTTACCAAAATTGCGGTAATCAAAAGAACTATCAAAATAGCAGGTAAATTTATGCAAATAGGAATACCTAAAATACGAGGAACGTAAATAGTAGGGTCTTCGGCTAACATTTTACCAACGCTGAAAATATCGTGGGTCAACCAAGCAGGCGGGTGAGCAAGCCAATGAGGCAATACGTTTTCAAACCCTGCCAAAAATTGGATAAAATGGTTTGACCAAGCACAAGCAACTGCGATAAAACCGATTGCATATTCAAGCATTAATACCCAACCGACCATCCAAGCGGCAAATTCACCCAAAGTTGCGAAGGTGTATGTGTAAGCACCACCTGCAACAGGAATCATTGTCGCAAATTCAGAATAGCACAAGGCGGAGAAAATACACGCAATCGCTGCGATAATCATTGAAACAATTAACGCAGGACCTGCCCCGACACTTGAACCATCAGCACTTCCGGCAGCGGCAATACCTACTACCGCAAAAATTCCGGAACCGATAATCGCACCAACACCAAGGATAATTAAATCCCAAACGCCCAAAGTCTTTTCCAAACCTTGTTCTTTTGCTTCTGCCAACATTTCATCAGGCGCTTTAATTCTTGTCACATGTCGCAAGAAACTTCTGGTAAATGTTGCTCTGTTAAATTTTTTAGCCATTCATTTTCCTTATTATTTTTTGCAAAGTGGGAAGCCCATTGCCTCTCTTTGCTCTACATATAATTTAGCAACGGCGGAAGCCATAGTTCTGACTCTGCCGATAAAGTTGTTTCGTTCGTCTTTACTGATTACACCGTGTGCATCAAGTAAGTTGAAAGTGTGAGAACATTTCAAAACGTAGTCATAAGCAGGTAAAACCAACTTAGCTTCTACGCAATTTTCAACTTCTTTTTGGTATAAATCAAATAATGTGAACAAAGCATCTGTGTTTGAAACTTCAAAATTATATTTTGATTGTTCGATTTCGTTTTGTAGATAAATATCGCCGTATTTTAATTCGTTGTTCCACATAATATCATATACGGACTCTTTATTTTGCAAATACATAGCGATACGTTCCAAACCGTAGGTCAATTCTAATGCTACAGGTTTGATTTCCAATCCGCCGACTTGTTGGAAATATGTAAATTGAGTAATTTCCATACCGTCAAGCCAAACTTCCCAACCCACACCGGCTGCCCCAAGTGTTGGTGATTCCCAGTTATCTTCAACAAATCTGACATCGTGCTTGCTCAAATCAATTCCCATTGCTTCCAAACTTTGAAGATAAAGTTCTTGAGCATTGTCAGGAGATGGTTTCAAGATAACTTGAAATTGAAAATAATGCCCTAATCTGTTAGGGTTTTCGCCATATCTTGCATCTGTCGGACGTCTGCAAGGTTCAATCATTGCTGTATTCCACGGTTCAGGACCCAATGAACGCAAGAAAGTTGCAGGGTTCATTGTAGAAGCTCCTTTTTCAATATCATAAGGTTGTTGAATAATACAACCGTAATCCGACCAAAACTTTTGTAAATTTAAAACTAATTCTTGAAAATTTAGTGCCATAACATAATTCCAATATTGTACTAACTACACTCGTTACTCCATGTTATTACTGACATAGTACAATTTCAATGCAAATCGGCAAAATATTAACAAATATAAATATATATTATAAAATCAACGTAATTAAATTTGATTGATTTTTATTCCTTTCAGTATGACAAGCCCTTTGGTAAGTCCACAAACATGTCATTCCGGCCTTTGAGCCGGAATCTGTTTGAACTTGTAACAGATTCTGAATAACAAGAAAATTTATTTGCTCATTACATTCGCAAAAATTTTCTAAGTTTTCAGAATGACGAAC
>CAVKDD010000162.1:0-4377 GCA_963654845.1 Acutalibacteraceae bacterium
GTTTTAATCGGTGTACTTGTAACGATTGACTTAGCATTTATATATTATCAGGCAAACTTTAACAGATACGCTTTGCCGAGTTTTTGTTCGGTTAGCGAATTGATTGACTGTGACGGAGTTGCAAGAACCACCGAATCTCAATTTTTAGGTGTTCCGCTTGCTTATTGGGGCTTGTTCCTGTATTCGTTTATTACAATGCTTTTGAGCGTAGATTTCTTGAAAAAAATCCCGTTCTTGAAGTTTTTGGAAGTGTTTAAAAATAAATTCCATTATATTGCTTCATTGGGCTTGATTGCTTTTGTAATTTCAATGATTTTGTTGTGCGTAAGTTTGTTCGGCATTCATAAAATTTGTATTATGTGTGCGATTACATACTGTTTGGACTTGGCAATAGGTCTTGTTGCGGTTCGTGGTATTGAAGGCGGATTTGTCGGAGCGATTAAACAAAGTTGGAAAGATTTTGTAGAGGCTCTAAAACCTGTTCCGTACAGAATTGCGTTTATTGTTGTTATGGTTTGTGCGGTAACATTTTTAGGTTGGGCGTTTGATAGTGCAACTTTTTCACCTTCTCTAAAAACTCAGCGTGCAATCGGTGAATTTTTGAATGCTAAAACCAACAAATATGCGGTAAAAGGTAATCTTTTGGGAACAGATGCTAAAGATGCGGTTGTAATCAAGGTATATTCTGATTATATGTGTCCGATGTGTAACGTGTTCAATATGATGATTCACAAAATGACAACAGAATTTGATAATATCAGAATTGAACACCACAGTTTACCGTTAGACCAAGAATGTAACAAATATTTGTCACAACCTTTCCATATTGGTTCTTGTAATATGGCAAGATATGCCGAAGCGGCTTATGAACAGGGCAAATTCTGGGAAGTAAACTCTTTATTCTTTGAAAAGAAACCTGAAACGGAAGAGGCAATTATTGAACTTTTGTCAACTTCAGGCTTCGGACTTGATATGGAAAAACTTAAAAAAGATGCTCACAGTCAAGCCGTTGAAGACAAAATCCAAAAAGATATTAAATTTGCGGTGGATAAAGACCAACTCGGCACACCGATTATGATTGTCGGAGAAGAATTTAGTATGGGTATTCCTCGTGGCGGATATCCTGCATTAAAAGAAATGGTAAGAAAAAATGGCGGAAATCCAAAACATAAATTCTTCTAAAAAAATATTACTGCACGCATGTTGTGCAATATGTTCAGGGTATCCCATATCTTTGCTCAAAGATATGGGGTATTCGGTTATTGTGTATTTTTACAATCCTAATATTTTCCCTGATACCGAATACCAAAAACGTTTAGAGGCTGAAAAGACTCTATGCGAACATTTCGGGGTAGAGTTGATTGTCGGTGAGTATAATCCGTCTGAATATTACGAGTATGTCAAAGGATTAGAAAATGAACCCGAAAAAGGTGCAAGGTGTGACAAGTGTTTTGAATTGCGTTTGACAAAGACGGCAGAACTTGCCAAATCGTTAAGGATAAAAGAGTTTACAACTTCAATGGTAATCAGTCCGCACAAAAATTATGAAAAACTTACAAAAATCGGAAATTCTATTGCCGAGAAATATTCGCTTGAGTATTTATCGACTAATTTCAGGAAACAGGACGGCTTTTTGAAGACTAATCAAATTTCAAAATCCTTGAATTTATACAGGCAAAATTATTGCGGGTGTAAATTTGCACAAAGAGCTTAAAATATCATTCGTTTGTACTATGTATGAATATGAAAATTATCATATAATAGCGTAGAGAAGAAGAAGTTTTCCAAAAGAAATATAAAAGAGGATTTAATATAATGAAAAAGAAATTCGGATTATTATTGGCGACTGCGGTTGTAATGAATGTATTTTGTGCGGCATCGTTTGCGAGTACAAGCCCGCTTGAAAAATACAACTTGTATGATGATGTAATGGGTGGAAGCACTCCGTCAAGCTCAAATCAAGATAGAGAACGTGCAACAAGTGATTTCTATAATAATTCAATGCGTCCGGGTAGTGATGCTGCTAACGGTCAAATGACTGAAGAACAAAAGCAGGAAGCAGAATTGGCAAAGAAAAACCAAAGCTTAGACACTGTGTTAAATTCCGTAAATAAAGGCGAAATGGTCGGTCCGAGAAACAAAGCTCTTCGTGAATCTTCACGCAGAGTGTTTTCTGATTTGAAAAATCCTGACCCTTGGAAATCCGAAATTTCTTTTTATCCTAATCCTTCTATCAACGGTATTCGTGAAAAATATCGCAGAAGTAATTTTGCCGGAGCTCTTCAAGAGTCAATTTCTTTGGTAAATCACAGAAATTTCTCTTCTTTGACAAATGAACAAAAGACAATGGCTTACTACTATTTGGCTATGAGTTATACAAAATGCGGACAAAAAGATAACGCAGTCAGAGCCTATGAAAAAGTTATTTCTTTGAACGATTGTCCTATGATTGTTAAATATGCAACAAACGGACGTAACTGTGTAATGGGCAAAACCGACACGGATGCTTGTTATCCGAACGTTAACGTTCCGGAACTTGTTTATCCGAATGCTCATATTGCAGATTCAATTTCACCGAGCGATTTAGTTCCAATCGACCCGAATACTTTAATCAACAAAAATATGAAGAAGTTGCAAAACAGTATTGTTCCTGAAATTCAAAATGCTACAGAAGGAAAAGACGGTGAAAAACCTTTGAACTTGCCGTTCGGTACTCAAGATGCAGAGCTTGACCAATTTATCAATGCTCCGTACGGAAACGGTTTGTCACCGAAATTCAATGATGAATATAAACAAATTCAGTTGAGAACTCTTCAAAAGAAAATGAATGCTGAAGCCGAAGAAGAAAGTAAAAGCGGAAAACCTACAGGTAAGGCTGCTCCTGTTGATTTGAGCAGTTTGGATACCGTAAATTTGGCTTATGATGCAAATTCATCTTCTGAGATGGAAAAATTAGAAAAAGACCCTGAATATATCAGACAAAAACAAGAAATTGAAGAATTAAACAAATTATTTGGTTCAAAATCAAACGGTGAAGGCGATATTACCGACTTGTTGCCTTATGTAACTGAACAAGGCGACAAAAAATTATCACCTGAGGTTATTCAGGCTTTGATGATGCAATCCGTAATGAGCGATTTAACCCTGTAAAGTTTTGAATATAGGGGGCTGTAACTTTTATGAACTCCAATAATGAATACGAACAAGTCAAAAAAGATTTCTTATCGGGTCGCATAAAAGGTTGCAAAACCTATTTTGAAAACCATAATTACAATACGGAAGCGGCTTATTGCTGTCTTGTGCTTGATGAAACCGAGAAGGCGGAAGAATTTTTCAATAAGGCGAAAACTTATGATAATCGTGCTTGTTGGGGGCTGTTTCTTTTGCAGATGATTACGGGCGAAATAAAATCATCTCCGACATATTTTCAAATAAGAAATTTTTTGGAGTTGGATTTGAATATTTTGCTACTTTATTGCAAGGGTGATTATGTTGAAAATATCATTAAATATGCCGATTATATGGCATATTATAATCCCGAATGTTATAAGTTTATCGGGCGAGTATTTTGGGCAAACGGATTTATTCCTGCGGCGAAATTTTTTCTGAGACGTGCTAAAGATAAGTTTTATCAAGACCCCGAATTGCACTATTTGATTGCATATATTGCATATTACGAAGATAAAAACCTTGAGCAGTGTCAAAAATCCATAAATACCTGCTTGGAACTTTTACCCGAATACGCCCCTGCCAAAAATTTGCAAAAGATTTTAAACGGGTAATTGCGGTATTGGCATGTGTTTAACGGGTTTCACGTCTTTGCGGGATACGGATTTTGAGATATAAAATGTCGGTTGAGCATACTTGCCCAACGGGTGAAAAGGTATTCCCTGATTGAGATATAGCCCTTTTGAAAGTAGGTCGGCGTTGCCACGCCGACAACGTAATTTTAAGTGTCGGAATGGCAATTCCGACCTACTTTTAGCATTGTTATGTTCAATGTTGAAAATATGAATGCAAAATTTGGTAGGTTCTCCAAGATGTCATTCCGGACAGCATGAACGATAGTGAGTGCGTGATCCGGAATCTGTTACGATATTAAACAGATTCTGAATAGGCTAAAAATCACTTTTCGTAAACTCAAAGGATTTTTTAAGCCTTTCAGAATGACGAAATGATTTGAAATATTATGTTCCCCGCTGGCAGTGCTAGCTCGAACCAATGAGCGAAGCGAATTGTGTGAGACTGTATGCCGTATGGCTGGAACCGAAATCTATGATTTCGAAGGGGAGGAAATAGAAATAAAATAAATTACCAAAAACCTTGTTATACCTTGCTATGAAGAGACCCTGAAACCAGTTCAGGGTGACCTTTTTG
>CAVKDD010000163.1:0-4373 GCA_963654845.1 Acutalibacteraceae bacterium
TCACGGTTCTGCCGACAATGGTTAAAATATTCCCGCTTGTACTGATATGAACATTATTTTCATTGTTGTCAAACGCTCTCAAATCAATAATTATTCTATATTCTTTCCCCGTGTTTTGAAGATGAATAATATTCCCGTTCTTCTGTAATTTTTTGCCTTCCCTGTTGATTACCGTTTCAAGATTTTTCATTTCTTTTTTCGCAAGTTTTTCCATTTGTCTTTCGTAAGGCGGTTGGTGCTTCATGCGAAACATTGTTTTAAAATGCCAATCCGCAACAACGTAAAACGCACAAAATGCCCCCAAAAATACCATTAGCCCGCAAAAAAGACACTTCAACATCGGATGTTTCTTGCACAACATTTTTTCTTCTTTAATAATCTTGTTTTCCTCGTTAAAATTTTGATTTTCGTCCATTTAGAACTCCTTTCTTTCAATTTTATTCTATGGAAAGAATAGACATTAACAATTACCGACATAGGGGAGTTTATCAGGATAATTTTACTTGATAAAAGATATATAATGTGTTATAATTTTCGCAAGGAAAGGGTTAGTTATATGGCTAAGATTTTGGTAACCATGCCTGATGAATTTTTAACAAAAGTTGACGGCTTGGCAGATAAAGAAAGTTGTTCAAGAAGCGAACTTATTAGAGCTGCTCTAAGAACTTATATGCACAGAATTTCTAAACAACAAATTCAAAACGCATCAAAAAATGCTGAAATTTTAGAAGATATTTTGAGTTAAAAAGTCTTTTCTTTTTCATATTTTTTCCATTTATGATATACTGATTTTGAGGATAAATGGAGTAAAGAAAATATGAAAGAAAGCTACTTTCCACAAGAAATAGAAAAGAAATGGCAAAAAATTTGGGATGAAAACAAGGCGTTCAAAACTCCTGATGATTCAGACAAACCTAAATATTATGCTCTTTCAATGTTTCCGTATCCGTCAGGAAAATTGCACATGGGTCATGTGCGTAATTACACAATAACAGACGTTATTGCAAGATTTAAAAAAGCAAACGGATACAATGTTTTACACCCAATCGGTTGGGATAGTTTCGGCTTACCTGCCGAAAACGCTGCAATGAAACACAATGCAGACCCTGAAACATGGACTGATGAAAACATTGCCTACATGACAAAACAATTAAAAATGTTAGGTCTTTCCTACGATTGGGACAGAGAAGTTACAACCTGCAAACCCGAATACTACAAGTGGACACAATGGTTGTTCCTTCAATTATACAAAAAAGGACTTGTTTATAAAAAAGAAGCCGCAGTAAATTGGTGTAACGAATGCGGAACAGTTCTTGCAAACGAGCAGGTAATTGACGGCAAATGCTGGAGATGTGACAGCGTTGTTGAGAAAAAATATTTATCACAATGGTTTATCAAAATTACCGATTACGCAGAAGTTTTGTTAGAAGACTTAGACAAACTTCCGGGTTGGGGTGACAACGTTAAAACAATGCAGGCAAACTGGATTGGCAAATCTAAAGGTGCAATCTTCAAATTTCCTGTAGTTGATGCTCCAAACGGCGAAGAAATGTATGTTCCGGTTTACACAACAAGACCTGATACCGTATTTGGTATTACTTACCTTGTTGTTGCACCTGAATACAAAGATATCGAAAAACTTACAACCGCAGAAAATAAAGATGCCGTTGAAGAATACAGAAACAATGCTCGCAAAATGTCTGAAATCGAAAGACTTTCAACAGACAGAGTAAAAACAGGTGTTCCATTGGGAACTCACTGCAAAAACCCGTTCAACGGAGAAATCTTCCCGTTATGGACGGCTGATTATGCTCTTGTTGAATACGGTACAGGTGCGGTTATGGCTGTTCCTACCCACGATACAAGAGATTTCGCATTTGCGAAGAAATATAATTTACCGATGAAAGTTGTTATCGCCCCTGAAGATAATACAAATCTTGATGCGGCAACAATGACGGAAGCATACACAGAAGCGGGTGTTTTGGTAAATTCGGGTGAATTTAACGGAACAAAAAATAATAAGGCGAAGAAAGCAATTACACAATGGGCTGTAGATAAAGGTTTTGGTGAATTTAAGACCCAATACAGACTTCGTGACTGGTTAATCTCTCGTCAACGTTACTGGGGAGCTCCGATTCCGATTGTTTACTGCGACAAGTGCGGTATTCAACCTGTTCCGGAAGACCAACTTCCTGTATTGTTACCAAAAGATGTTGACTTCACGGTTGTCGGAAAATCACCGATTACAACCTCAAAAACTTTCAAAGATACTGTTTGCCCTGTTTGTGGCGGGCATGCTGTTCGTGAAACAGATACTATGGACACTTTTGTATGCTCAAGCTGGTACTATTTGAGATATTCCGATGCGAGAAACTCAGAAAAATGCTTTAACAAAGACAAAGTAAACCACTGGTTACCTGTTGACCAATATGTCGGTGGTATTGAACACGCAATTTTGCACTTGTTATATTCAAGATTTTTCACAAAAGCGTTGCGTGATTGCGGCTTGTTAGACTTTGACGAACCGTTCAAAAACCTTCTAACTCAAGGTATGGTATTAAAAGACGGTTCAAAAATGTCAAAATCTAAAGGCAATACGGTTGACCCTGATGAAATCTTTGAAAACTACGGAGCAGACACCGCAAGATTGTTTATCCTTTCGGATTCACCTCCGGCAAGAGATTTTGACTGGTCTGACGCAGGCGTTGAAGGCTGTTACAAATTCTTGAACAGAGTTTGGAGATTAGCCGCAACAAACGCTGACAATATCAAACTTGATTACAAATTGAACTTCCCGTTAGAAAAATCTAACGATGATTTGGTCAGAACGGTTCATATTGCGATAAAAGGTATTACAAACGATATCTCTAACGATTTCCAATTTAATACCGTAATTTCTAAATATAGAGAATTGACTAACGCAATATACGATTGGCAGGCTAAAAAACCTGAACTAAATGACGAAGACAAAAACGTTTTGAGTTTTGCAATTTTGTCCTTGATGAAGTTGATGTCGCCTGTAGCAGTTCACTTGACTGAAGAAGTATGGCACGATTTAGGCGGTGAAGGTTCAATCCATGACCAAGAATGGTGCAAATGGGATGAAAACCTTGCTAAATCAAGTTCGGTAACCTTAGTTGTTCAAGTAAACGGAAAAGTTAAAGACAGACTTGAAGTTGCCGAAGGACTAAACCAAGACGAAATGAAGGAAGCAGCCTTGAACAGTCCGAAAATCCAAGCACAAATCGAAGGAAAAACAGTTGTGAAAACAATCGTTGTTCCGGGTAAATTGGTAAATATTGTTGTAAAATAATATTTTTCAATATAGAAACAAAACAGATAGTTAGAATTTCTAGCTATCTGTTTTTTATTACTTAGAATTTATTTTTATTAAAATCCCATACCGCCGAACAGGTCGATATCATACGGATTACCAAACGGGTCGGAACTCAACGGGTCAAGCGGGTCACGCTTAAACGGGTCATATCCCAACGAGTCGTTTTGTGGTTTTGAGAAATCGTCTATCATTTCTGACTGACGTCTGTAATAATCCTCATCCGCACTTTTTTGTTGCTTAGCCAAATATTCATCAGAATCAAATCCGTTTTTAGCCGCTTTTTCTTTCGGTGCAGCAGAACGGGTTGTAACATTTTCCGCTTTGTGAAGATTTTGAGCCTTAGCAGCGGAAGCCTTTTTGGCTAGAGCATTTATTCCTTCTTGAGCCTCAGGAACTGTTGTACCGTACATACCGCTTGTTTTATTGAAATATTTGTAATTATTTATTTTATCAACAAAAGCCTGAACATAATTTGTCGGAGATTTTACCCCTGCGGCTTTCAAAGCCTCAACCCCGTCAGCAGTTCTTATTGTGCTTGATGTGATTGCACCGTTTTGGAAATTTTGGATTGCGGACATTTGCAAAATATCACCGTTTTTATTGAATTTCATAACAACTTTGTCCAATTTTCCCTCATTCGGAGCAATAACTCCACCCGGGAAAAGTCCCGTCAAACCCGTGCGATTCAAATCCTTAATTGTTACAATTTTATTCCCCGTTTTCAAATTTTTAATACTCGCATTAAGACCTGTTGCACGCAACCCTTGCGAAACAGAACCGTAGGTTGCACCAACCAAATCTTTTGCATAAATAGTACCTTTTCCCTTTGCTAATTTACCAATCAAAGACTCGCCTGCTCTAACAACAGCCTTACCCGCAGAATAACTAAACATAACTAAATTCCTTTCTTTTCCTTTTACCTGTAATTTAAAATCGATTTCCCTTACTCCTATATAAAAAATCACAAGGTAAAAGAATTGCCCCGCCCCGCCACACCATACCATACCATACCATAAAGGAATTATATCAAGGGTTT
>CAVKDD010000164.1:0-4336 GCA_963654845.1 Acutalibacteraceae bacterium
CATAAGTATCATCACCCCACTTTTCACTAAGCCTTTCCAACGCTCTTATATCGTCCTTATTTTTTGACGATAATTGAACGGCACTAACCTCTGTTTCCACATATTTGCCATTATTAGCAAGTTTTTTAACCGTGGACGGGGAAATAAATTTTGCGGTAAATGAGATATTATTGTTCATTTTATCTGTCACCCCAAATATTAAATCCCTAAATGCAATTTTTTGCTATTTTTATCGTGAATTTGTATAAAATCTTAATGAAAATTCTCTCCAAAATTAATGTGGAAAAACAGGAGATACACGCACATGTATCCCCTGTTTTATTAAGTGTATCGTTTACAACAAGGGTTTTGCTAAAATTAGTCAACACAAACTAATCGCTTAATTATTAAGCGTTCATTTTACACTATTAAGAAACCACACTCACCTTACACCACTGTTTGCCGAAATCTCGAAAAAGTCTAGCTTTCTGCAGTTAGCTCTTCCCAAATGCTCGGAATAACAATTAATGCAGTGTAAACGATGAAACCGAATAAAATTAGATTAATTGCCATGATAACCTCCTTTGGTTACATGTATATTAATCCCATTTTTTGCAGTAAAATAACAATTAATCATACAAATAGTTGATAACTTTACAAAAATTAATATAAAATATTGATATGAAACATTTTACTCAAAAAGACATAAAAACGTTATTTTCAGGGCTTTGTTGCTCTCATTGCAAAAACGAATTTACCAAAAGTTCCATAAAAATTTTAGAAAAAGATGGTGATATTTTACTGTGTAATTTAACATGCAAAAAATGCGGAAAAGATTTTGGCAATGTCGTATTTAACTTTAACCGTAAGGCTGAAAAGCACACCCCGCTCGAAGTTTTGGAAGGTCCGCCACCGATATCTTACGATGATGTAATCGAAGCCCACAGGTTTATCAGAAAACATTTATAAAAAATAGGGCAATTTTAATACACGAAATGTTTTTATATAAATATAGGGGAAATTTATATAAGGAATCAGAATGAACATTTCACGTTTATTTTACAAAGCAACAGGCATTATGCCTAAAAAAGAAATTGTCAGAACAAGCAAAAATATCGGCAAGGATATTTCTAATGAGTTGTTAAGTGCAGGGAATTCAGTAACTCCTGCAAGAGTTCATGAAATTTTGACAAAATACATAGGCAAGAAAAAAGCCTCAACTGTTGAAATTTCAGATAGTTTTGACACTTTTAAGAAATATACCCAAAGTGTCGGTATGTCAGATGAGCTTGCCGCAACGTATTTTAGAAACTCCAGATCCGCAGTTTTGCAAAATCCAAAAGATTTCAAAATTTTGTTATCTCTAAGAACTTCCGATATGCCAACAAATGAAGCGGTAAATACAACTGCACACGAATTGGAGCATGTACTATTTCAACGTTTTAGCTCAAACGCCTTTTTAGATAAAATGAAAATTAAATTGTTTGGACAAAAATGGTTAAACCGATATATAGAAAAATATTCAGAAGTGATTAATTCCAAAAACATGAAAATGCAGCAAGGCTTGGCTTGGTATAGCAAAATCGGATATTCCGCTATTGGCGGTTATGTTAAACACCCGCTGACAGAACAAGGGTTGCATGCTCAAATGAATTTGTCTAAAAAGCGATCTGTAGGAAGCTTTTTAAATGATTTCATCAAAAATCAACTTGAAAATCCTACAGATAAAAAGCTAAATATTAAGATATTGAAAGAATTAAGAACTCTTTTGAGAGAAGAAGCCCGAGCCTACAAAGTTGGTGGTGCGACAGAACGATATTTTGATGTAAAAAACGGAATTGTTAATACAAATCCGACAACATCAGAAATGTATGCCGCCATTTATGAAAAAACAAGTGAGGAAATGACCAAACGACTAAAAGAAGCCAAGAAAGATTGGTTTAAATCTTTATTTAAACGAACCCCTAAAGAACGTAAAGTTTTGTCAGAAACGGTAAATCCTGACGGTTCAATAACCCAAGAAATTTTAGTAAATGGTAAAAAACAAAAAATTACAACTCGTGAAATGGCAGAAAGTGAAATTCCATCAGATATTTTAGAATACTTGAACGAAACAAAAGAACCTAAAGTATAATTTTTTGGTGGGAACCATTTCATTTTTCCCACACTACAAATTTGTTAATGAAAAGGTGGAAACCGTTTCACTTTTTCCACCCTACGGTTTTATTAGTGTAAGGGTGGGAAGCGTTCTACCTTTCCCACCTTACATTTTTAAATATATAATTTTTGAAAAATCTTAGTTTTTCGGAGTTACCGTACTTTTGATGTGCAATTCTCTAAGCTGTTGTAATGAAGCAACACCAGGAGCATCACTCATCAAGCATTTAGCACCTGCGTTTTTAGGGAACGCAATAACGTCACGGATTGAGTCAGTTCTTGCCAAAAGTGCAACAAGTCTGTCCAAACCGATTGCCAAACCTGCGTGAGGCGGAGTACCGTATTGCAAAGCATTAACCATAAATCCGAATTTTTCTTGTGCTTCTTCTTCAGTCAAACCTAATGCTTTAAAGATTTTCTTTTGAACTTCTGAAGAGTGGATTCTTACTGAACCACCGCCCAATTCTGTGCCGTTATAAACGATATCGTAAGCGATTGATTTAACATTGCCCAAATCACCTGAATCCAATTTGTCTAAGTCTTCCAAGTTTGGAGATGTGAATGGGTGGTGCATTGCCATAAATCTGCCTTCTTCATCGCTCCATTCAAACATAGGGAAGTCAACAACCCAAAGCAAATTGTGTTTAGATTCGTCAATCAAGTTCAAAGATTTACCGAAGTGTAATCTCAATCTGCCCATAATGTCATAAACTAATTTCGGCTTATCTGCAACGAAGAAAATAATATCGCCTGCTTGTGCTTGAGCTCTTTCTTGAATTGCTTTTGCTTGTTCTTCTGTCACAAACTTCAATACAGGAGATTTTGCTGTTCCGTCTTCGTTATAAATAATGTTTGCAAGTGCTTTAGCACCGAAAGAAACTGCCAATTTAGTAATATCATCAATTTCTTTTCTTGAATATTTAGCACCGCCCGGAATTCTGATACCACGAACGATACCACCGTTTTCCAAAGTGTTTTTAACGATTTGGAATTCTGATTGCATAATGATATCACCGATATCAAACAATTCCAAGCCAAATCTTGTATCAGGTTTATCAGAACCGAATCTGTCCATTGCTTCTTGCCAAGGCATTTGAATGAACGGAGGCTTAACCTCGACACCTGCTGCTTTAAACGCATCTACAATCAAACCTTCAACAACTCTGATAACGTCTTGTTGTTCAACAAAAGACATTTCCAAGTCAACTTGAGTAAATTCAGGTTGTCTGTCTGCTCTTAAGTCTTCATCTCTGAAACATTTTGCGATTTGGTAATATCTTTCAATACCACCAACCATCAATAATTGTTTGAAAATTTGCGGTGATTGAGGTAGAGCATAGAATTTACCTTCTTGAACTCTTGACGGAACAAGGTAATCTCTTGCACCTTCAGGAGTTGTTTTAATCAAAATAGGTGTTTCAACTTCCAAGAAGTCTAAGTTATTCAAATATGCTCTGATAGCTTGAACAATATTGTGACGCATAACAAGTTTTGACAACATAGGTTCACGTCTCAAATCCAAGTATCTGTATTTCAATCTGATATCTTCAGATACGTTTTCATCATCAAGTACGAAAGGTAAAACTTTTGATTCTGACAAAATTTCGATTTCATCAGGATACATTTCAACTTGTCCTGTAGGATATTTTTCGTTGTATGTTTCTTCAGGACGTTTTGAAACTTTACCCGTAACTTTGATAACGTATTCGGTTTTTACATGTTCCAAAACTTTATGGATTTGCGGGTTGATTTGAGGGTTTGCAACGATTTGGAAAAATCCGCTTCTATCTCTCAATTCAACGAACAAAATTCCGCCTAAATCTCTTATACATGAAACCCAACCTGACAAAGTGACTTTTTCATCAATGTTTGAAAGATTAAGTTTTCCGCATTCGTGATCTTTAAATTTGCTTTTAATCATCTCTAACTTCCTTTTTTGTCTATTTATATTTTCAACATTATATTAGCAGAAACATTATAAAAAATCACAAAAGATTAATACATTGCTTCATCATCTTCAATAATTCTGCAAGATTCCACGATATTAAGGTTGATATTGTAACAAGCAACTCTTTCAGGAATGTACTCGATAGTATCTTTTGTAGTAATTATACAGTTTCTCAATGTTATAAACATATTTCCGCAATTCAAAACATAGAACAAAAGATTTTCGGAAGTAGGATTTGTAGCACCTGTATTC
>CAVKDD010000165.1:0-4332 GCA_963654845.1 Acutalibacteraceae bacterium
TTCGCCTACGCATACAGGCTCACACAACTCACCATTGGTTCGTTGGTTCGCTTTGGAACAATCTGATAAAATTTCAAAATATCAAATACCCACAATCCCCAATCGCAAGAAAATTTGTTAAAATCACAAAGTTTTTGTATAATAAGTTTGCGGAAGAGATAATTATAAAGGGTATTGAAATGGCAGTCAGCAAAGAAGAGTTATTCGCCAAATACAAGCAACTGAAAGCAGAAGGCGTGACGATTACATTAATGGAACTAAAAAAACAAATGGAAGCGGAAGCCAATCAAAGTTCGCCTGCTCAAACTCCGCCAACAAGCGGGTTTAGTGCCTTAAATCAACCTGCAAACGAGCAAACCTCACAAATTCAGCCAACCGAAAACCCTCTTCCAACCACTCAACCAACCGTTGAACCCACCAGTTGGACAACCTCTTATTACACGCAACAGCCTGCAACTCCAACTCAACCTGCCGAACCGACCACTCAACCTCAGATTTGGCAACCGACTCAGCCCGTTGTTCCGACCCCGCAACCAACAGAACCTGTTTCACCACAAGGTTTTCCACAAGTTGAAGAGCAGGTAAAAAACACTTATGCAAGCAATTTTAGCGGGAATTTCGCCTTCGGAACAAATACACAGGTAAATTCTTCAATAATCATGCCTGCAATCTCTCAACCTCAAGCACCGACCGAAACTCCGCAACCACAACAAGACAGAAAACAAAACAAATTCTGCCTAATCGGCTACCCGTTGGGACATTCACTATCAACATACATTCACGAAGCAGGATTTAAAAGCCTAAATTTGAATTGCACTTATGAGCTTTTGGAAACTCCGCCCGAAGCACTTGTCGATAGGATTAAATACCTCAAGACCAACAATTTTGCAGGTTTTAACGTGACAATACCGCTAAAACTTCCTGTTGTATTGTTTTTGGACGAACTTGACAGCTCCGCTGACCTAATCGGTGCGATAAACACTGTCGTAATCAACCCTGACAAGACTATGAAGGGTTACAACACGGACGTCTTGGGATTTCGCCGAGCAATTCCGCAAGAGATTACACTTGCGGGCAAAACTGTTGCAATACTTGGAACAGGCGGTGCTGCAAGAGCCGCAATCACTGCACTTGCTCAAGAACAGGTAAAATCTATCAAAATTTACACAAGAAACATTCCAAACACTTTGGAATTACTGAAATATCTCAGGGAAAAATTCCCGCTTATCGAGTTTAACGCCTTTCAAATCGAGCGTTTGAGAGATTTGTCAGACATTGACATTTTGGTAAACACCACCCCGCTCGGTATGCTTGGCAGGGCGGCAGACCTTACGCCTGTTGAGGAAAACGAACTCATAACCCTTCCAAAACATGCGTTGGTTTATGATGTAATTTACAACCCGAGAAAAACAATTCTGCTAAAACTTGCCGAAAAACACGGCTACAGAACCATTAACGGGCTTGATATGTTAGTTCATCAAGCACTTGCGGCAGAACAAATTTGGTTCGGGCAAACTCCTGATTTCAAGGATATGAAAATTGCGGCATTAGAAAATATTTAACCTATTTCTTAGCAACCGTTTTCTTTCCTTTTGGTTCATCAGGTACGGCACGATAAGGTTTCATAATCGTTGTGGACAATTCGCCCATATAATTCTTTATCGTATTTGCCCATTCTTTATTTCCGGGAGCGTATATCGCCTGAATAGAGCTGATTGTGGTGTGATTTTTGCTTATGTAATGTTTTTGAAGATTTTGACACAACGAATCAACGCACGCCGCATAACTTGAAGGGTTCTGAAATCTGTGTCCCGGAACTTTGCTTCCTGTAGTTAATCCCGCAATATTATAGCGATGCACCCCACCGGTTTTCTCTTTAGCGGGTGCCGCCCCGAACCCCGATTCCTTTTTTGCAATACTCATCAAAAATACAGCATTAATTCCGTACTTTTTCTGAGCATCAAGGAAAAGTTGCCCTTGACCTTCGAGTTTTGTTCCGACCAAACATCTGTTCAAGTCCTCGACCTTACCGTTAAACAAATGCTTCGTAATGTCATAGTTCAGAGGGTATTTTGTCGGAATTGTCGGGATTTTGAACTCACGTTGAGTTTTGTCAATTTCAGCCGCAGCCTTAACTGTAGTATTATCAACCCTCAAAGCATCAGGTTTTGCGACATATCCTTCTTTCAAATAATCTCCGATTTGCTTCTGCGTAAACGGAAGTTTGAATTGAGATTGCGGCTCAAGCTGAAAATTTATATAAGTATTCAACTCTTTATTATAAACTAATTGCCCGTTTTTAGGTTTATTCAAAACATTCGGGTAAAAATTACCGAAATTTTGATTGGTCGTCACGGTTGTATCATTATCAGGCATCACAAATTCCTTTTTATACTCTTTATATATATAAATGATATCACTCGTCAAAAATTGCCCTTTTGTTAAAAAATATTAAATAGAATCTGTTTATCAAACGGTTTTGTCATGCTAAAATTTAAGTAATTATGAACGGAATTTTAAACATACAAATAAATATTTCACAGGACAAGCCCGAAATTAACCGCAAAAAAGTCGAACATTTTATAAAAAAATATTCTGACAAAAAGCCTGATTTGGTAGTTTTGCCCGAAAACTTTTGTGACAGTAACTCCGAAGCCCTAATGCAAGAAACCCTTGAATTTTTCAAAGAAATTTCTAAAAAATATAATACGAATATTGTTGCGGGTTCAATCAGGGAAAAAGACGGGGACAAATTCTACAACACGAGTTACGTTTTTGACAGAAACGGCAATCTTGCAGGCAAGTACAGAAAAATTCACCTGTTGGACTTTGTCGGAGAAAAAGAAAGCGACAAACTCACATCAGGCAAGGATTTTGTGACCGTGGAGTTAGATTTTGCCAAAATCGGACTTGCGATAGGGTTTGATTTGCGATTTCCTATGATGTACAAAAAATTGTCCAATTTAGGGGCTGACATCCTCGTTCAACCTTCAATGTGGACAATTCCCGATGATATTTATAACGAGGAAGAAAGTTTGAGATACGCACAAGGGATGTGGATTGCCCTAAACAGAACTCGAGCCTACGACAACCAAACCTATTTGGTAACCTCAAACCAAACAAAATCGGTCGGGGAAAACGCAAACGCTATCGGCTGCTCCCTGATTGTGTCGCCGACTTCGGAAATCCTTGCAAACGCAAAGAATGATCAAGGGGCGGTATTTGCTCAAATTGATGTCCAAGCCGCAAGATACTACAAATCTCTTTGCCAGATTGCCGAAATTGAGTAGGAGTTAAAAATTTAGAATTTAGTCATATAAAAGCGGTATAGAGAATATCTACACCGCTTTTATTCATAAAATTTTACCCAATTTATTATGCAACAAGAACAACATTCTTCATTAATTCTTCGATTTTTGCAGCATCTTCGTATTTTTGGTCAATTTTACCTGCTTTGGTTGCATAACCGATGATTGTGTCTAATACATAAACACCTGCTGCAATCGCAACTGCTGCGACACCTGCTTTTGGAGCGTTTGCCAAGATTTTAGCCCCGAATTTTGATGCACCTAATTTTGTTGCCAATTTACCAAGACCTTTGCCCAAATATGTAGCACCTGATTTCGCAACTTGTGCGGCTTTGGCACTATGTTTAACCGCATAAACGGCACCTGCACCTGCTCCACCAACAGCCCACAATTTGAAACCTGTTTTCATATCATTTTTCATGTGTTCTTTTGCACATTGTGCTCTGTTTGTCATACTACCTTTGCTCGGATTCAACATTGTTGTTACCAAATGTGTTGTTGTTACTGTCATAAGTACCTACCTTTCCTTTCTGTTTAATTGTTTAACTTTTCATCTACTTACATAGATATAAAAACAATCGAAAGCTAAGGATTGCTCCGCCCCGCCACACCATACCATACCATACCATAAAGGCATTATAGCAAGGGTTTCAGCCTTTTTAAATCTAACTTTACACTTTGTAATATTGTTAAGTTTGTGAAGGAAAACAGAATAACAAAGTTTTAGGGACTTAATACTTTGTTTTATTTTGATTATTAAAGAGATTCTGAATCACCGAGTAGGAACAGAAAATTACGTTTCGAGTTCCTCTCAACTCATTTTCTAGTCAGTTCAGAATGACTATTTGGTGAGCCTAGCAAGTTGTTCGTCATTCTGAAAATAGCCCCATAATCAAACAAAAAGGTCACCCTGAACTAGTTTCAGGGTCTCTTCATGGCAAGAGTAACAAGGGTTTTAGGACTTAATTATTTGTTTTATTTTGATTATGGAAGAGATGCTGAATCACCGAGTAGGAACAGAAAA
>CAVKDD010000166.1:0-4310 GCA_963654845.1 Acutalibacteraceae bacterium
ATCCTTTGTTTAATTGAATTTCATCAAATTAATTCAAGACTTATTTTAATTATTCTTCGTCCTCGTCATCTTCGTCTTTTTTAATTTTTTCCAAAACAAGTTGTGCCATTTCTTTAGCAATAACTTTTTGGGTATCTGCAGGACAGTTTTGTAACATATTCATCGCAGTTCTCAAAGTAGTGTCAATATCGTACCATCTGCCTCTTCTATTATCGTCAAGTCCTGAACCTACAGCATTGATAATATCATCAACAGCTTCAAATTTTTCGTCTTCGATGTTGTGTTCAATAATAATTTTAATAAGATTTAATGCAACCCTGATTTGAGTTTGGTCGTCTGTTTCTTCCAAAGTTCTAACCGCTTCTGATAGCACAGGGTCTTTGTCATACCAACGTCTGTAGTGGTTTGAGTATTCTTCTTTCATAACGTTCTCCTTTTATTCCTATATTTAACCTTGTTTAAATGTTACTCCTTTTGTTCCTTTCGGATATTGCCAATCGATATTTTGCTTTTCGCAAGCAATTCTGCACGCTCCGCACTCGAGGCAATTTTCATAATTTATAATAATTTCCTGTCGTTCTTCGTTCCACTCGTAAACCTGAGCAGGACAGATGTAGGTACAGCATTTTGTTTCGCAAAACCTGCACTGATCCCTGTCTTTTATTTTCAGGTGAGAAACCTCGTCAGGTGAATATTTTAATGTGTATAATTTTTTATCTATATTCATATCAAAATACTCCATACAAGTCTTATCACGGCAACAACATCCTTGAACAACTCCGTAATTTTTCTGTCCGTAAACAAACTTTTGATAAAATCTCTAAACAGTTTGCGTTTCGGAACACTGTTGACTGTCGTAAACATTTCAAAAAACGCATTTACTTTCTTCATATAATAAGAAAAGAACGCCATTTTTCTTGAATGTGCTACGTCCATTAGTTCTTTATAAGTTTTCAAATCCTTCAATACAAAACAATTTTTAAGCTTCTTTTCATAAGATTTCAAAACTTTTTTGGAAAAATCGTTAAGATTTAAGGCTTCTATCGCAGTTTCAGCGGCAAGTTTTCCGCTAATCATCGCAAGGTTAGTACCTTCCCAATGCAAATTATTAACAAGCATGCCCGCATCACCGACAATCATAACCCCGTTATCAACGAGTTTCGGAACTTTTTTGTAACCGCCTTCGGGTATCAAATGTGCGGAATATTCTTTGAGCGTTCCGCCTTCAATCAGCGGTGCAATGGTCGGGTGCTGTTTCAATTTGTCCAACAGGTCGTAAGGTTTAATTTTTTGTTCGGTTAAATCATTCAACGTCACCCCAAGTCCTATTGTCACGGACTCTTTGTTTGTGTACATAAACCCAAGCCCCATAAGCCCAAGCATTGACCCGCCAAATAGTTCGACTATCGCACCTTCCTCATCTTTGAGATTAAATCGTTGATTAATTACCTCTTTATCAAGTTTTATAACCTCTTTAACACTCAAACCGACATCTTTCGGTTTTAAATCTTTTCTCAAACCGAGTTGTTTGGCAAGCAGTGAATTTACCCCGTCCGCAAGAATTACGATATCGGCATAAAAATCTTCAAGCTCGGTTTTAACCCCGATAACTCTGTTTTTTCTTTTGATAACCTCACGAACTACGGTTTCTTCAACCAAAACGACACCTGCTTTTTTCGCTTCATTTGCCGCCCAACGGTCAAATTTGCCACGAATTACGGAATAACTCGAATTGTCATTTTTTCTGTACGAGATTGTCGTTGAATCCTGTTCCCCCAAAATTGAATAATTGTGAAGAACGGTTCGTCTTTCAACAGGTGCTTCGGTTTCAAAATTCGGGAAAATTTCTTTGGTCGGTTGGGTATAAATCGCACCGCCAAAAACATTTTTGCTGCCCGCAAACTTTCCACGTTCAATCAGCACAACCTCTTTGCCGCTTCTTGCAAGCGTAATCGCACACGCAATACCGGCAGGTCCCGCTCCTACAACAATTACATCAGTTTTGTTTTCTTGTTTCAACATATATAAGCAATCTCTTTTCCTGATTATACACTAAATTTCACCGCTTGTAAAATAGTTAAATCGAACTAATTTTGGGTAATATTACGAAACTTAAAGTCAAATTGTAAAAATAAGTAAAGTTTTAGCAAAAAAAACTTGCCTTTTGTTTTAGTATGAAAGAGAATACATGAAAAACGGTGTGAAAAATGATTATTAACAATTCAATGAATTTTCGAACAGACAAGCGAAAGTATAGACAGGGTGCACAGGCTCCTAATCCGGAGTCCCAAAATTCCACCCCAAAAATCGCATTACAGAATAACTATCACGATATTAAGAGACCTTTAAAACAGAATCCACATGATTTGAGTTTTGAAGGTCTTTCTTCATTCGGATTATATAAACGAATGGATAAGGTTTACAGCAAAGCAGAATTTTTGGAATTTGCTGACAAATATCTTGGTAAAATGGGTAGAGAACTACTGGAAGATATTACGGTAAAAAATAAAGCAAGAACAGAAAAGCTTATTAAAATAGACCCGAACGACCCTGATAAAATTATTGTCAGCAAAAAAACAATCCCTCACCTTGCACTTGACGGTGTTCTTTATCCGTTCAAAATATTACCGGGGGATTTGCTAAACGGCACGGTAGAACTACTCGGGAAAGTTCCGGGATTGAAAAACTGGTCTGCCGAAATGTTACAAAGACCGTTTTTCAAAAATATCAGACAACGTTCAAAAATCGATTCAAAAATTAACTCGTTGACAGGTCTTTTAACCTTCCGTGATATGAAATTAGACAGTGCGAAAAAATCTCTTGCCAAAGAATTAGGCAAAGAGGTCAGTGCATTAACTCCTGAAGAGTTAGCACAAGCGGAAGCAAAACTTCAAAATTCTTTGGAATCAAACCTTTTCCAAACCTTCTTAAAACAATTTGACCCGAAATCGGGTAACTACGATACAAAACACGAACGTGCATTGAACAGACTTGTTTCAGGTATGCCGCCTGCAATTTTCTTGGCAAACGATGCTTACAACTTGTCAAGAATGATGGACGATGACCCGAAAGCCGCAGAAAAAGAACGTAAAACAAGATTTAAGCAAGAAACCAGCAGAATTTTGACAAGCGGTTATTTAACCTTGATTACAATGGGTGCTTTCCAAAAATTCATCAACAAATCAAAAGCAGGAATTGTACTAACAACAGGTATTACGGTTTTGGTTACCGAAATGTTTTCACGTTTGTCTAACGGCAAACACATTTCTCGCTTAACACCTGAAGAAGCAAGAAAAGAAAACGAACAAAACCACGCACCTGAAGCAAAAATCAAACCACAACAAAATCAAAATATTTCTTCAACAGGTTCTGCAACTCCAAACGCAAAACCTAAAGAACAACAAAAACCGTTACTCTCATTTGATACCTTGATGAAAGCTTCTGCGGTAATCTTGGCTACAGGTTACGGAATAAAAGGATTTAAAAACCTTCCGATGATTAAAAACGCAGCCTTGAAATATTTTGAAAACATAAAACTTAATGATGCCGAAAAATTCGCAAAACTCGGTATTAAAGACGTAAACGCAGACAATGCGGTAAAAACTTTTGAAAGCAAAGTATTATACAGACCGTTCACTGATTTGTACAAAAAAATGACGTCTGTTCCGTTCCAAGTTGATAAAGCAAAATTTGATGCGGTTATTGATGTTCTTAACGATTACGACACAAAAATCGCAAGTATGTACAAAAAAGTCGGACATTCCGCAATTAAAAACATTAACGGAAAAGAAATTATAGACTTAGGTTCTAAAGACAGAACCCTTCCGCTAAATCTCTTCGGTAAGAAAATTGATTTGAACGTCAAACCGTTTGTAAACTTCGTGATTGCTCCGTTCAAATTTATGTGGAATACGGTAACACTTCCTTACTGGATGGTGGATGAAAAATTACTAAGCGTCTTCAAAAAAGCAAAACCGAAAACTCCGACAAAAGATATCGAAGCCTTAGCAAAAAGTTTTGATAGAATTTGCAACCAAGCATTAAAGAAAAACTTAAACAAAGAACAATTCAAAGACTACTTGCAAGTAAACTTCTTAAAAGCCTTTAACTTGGATTCACTTTCCAGCGTATCAAATGCGGAATTGTCAAACCTTGCAAAAACAGCCGCATCAGTTGCCACAATTTGGTTCTTGATGACAGATAACTACAACATGGTAATGTTGAAATCAAACGGTAACGACAAAGACGGTGCTAATACGAAATTCAAAGAACGTTTTGTTCAAGAAGGTTCAAGATTGTTCTACCAAACC
>CAVKDD010000167.1:0-4301 GCA_963654845.1 Acutalibacteraceae bacterium
GTATGCCGCACCGTTCATTTCACTAAAAGTTCAAAACCTTATTTTGAACGACAAAATGCAAAAGAACGTAAACTTTCACGAAACAATGAAAAATATTGCAAAAATCATTGAAAGCCAGTACGAATTGAATTATGTAATTCCGATTATCGGCGAAATGATTGACAAATTTTTCACAAATTATTTGCTCTACATTTTCTTGTATGATGAAAATGTCGGAACAAACGTTCTTGCTTGGCCAATGGCGTGCAAGGACAGCAAAATCATTGAAATTGTGGAAAACTTTGACTCAACCGTACTGACAGAAGACAAAAAACTGTTGGCGTTGCCGTTAAAAAGCGAAAACAAAGAAGTCGGCGTACTTGTTGCAAAAAGTACGGACGAAAAAATTACGGAAAAAGATATTGATTATCTGACCCAACTGTCTTCACAAATTGCGACAACAATAAACCGTGCAAATGTTTACGCAGAGATTTTGAAACACGCAACACTTGATGCTTTGACGGGTTTTTATAACAGAAACCAACTGGAAGAACGTATCAAGCAGGAAGTGGCAAATGCTAAACGTCAAAAAGCCCCGTTATGCGGGATTATGACGGATATTGACTACTTTAAACATGTAAACGACACCTACGGACACGCTGTCGGTGATTTGGTATTGAAAGATATTGCAAAAATTATTCGTGGGCAATTAAGAGAATACGATATCGCGGGAAGATACGGCGGAGAAGAGTTTTCAATACTTTTACCGTTTACAAAAATTGATGAGGCTCAAAAAGTTGCAGAACGTTTGAGAGCTTCGATTGAGAATAAAATTGTTGATATTTCAAAGGTTAACCCCGAAAGTGATGTGAAAACAATAAAAGTTACAATTAGCCTTGGAATTTATGAAATGAAAGAAAATGACAATGATGAAGATTTGCTCAAAAAAGCGGACAAAGCACTTTATCAGGCAAAGAATACAGGAAGGAACAAAGTAGTAGTACAAAATGAGTAAATTAGAAGTAATTTGTAAAAATTTGGACGATACAAAAAAACTTGCATATAAATTTGCAAAACTTATTGAAAATGACGGCTGTTTTATTAACTTGTACGGCGAAATCGGAGCAGGCAAAACCGCCTTTGTAAAATTTGTCGCAGAAGCAATCGGAATAACAGAAAAAGTGACCAGCCCGAGTTTTGTAATCCTAAACGAATACCACAGTGCAAAAATTCCCGTCTATCATTTTGACTTGTACAGACTGGAAAACGAAGGGGTAAAAACGATTACCGATGAACTCCGTGAATATTCTGAAGGCAAAAAAATAACCTTTGTGGAATGGGCAGAATTTTCGCAAAACGAAATTCCGTTCAATCACCTGAAAATCAACGTAACTTACGAAGATGACGATAGCAGGAAATATTCGTTTGAAGGATTTGGCGAAAATTGTAAAAAAATTGTAGAGGAATTGAAAAAGTGATTTTATTAGTATTTGATACATGTTTAGATAAAATGTATGTAACTTTGACAAAAGATAATGAAATTTTATCATCAAAAATTGTCGAAAACCAAGATAACAAGTACCATTCAGCCTTCTTAATTTCGACAATAAAAGAGGTTCTGAAGGAAAACAATTTAACCCCGCAAGACCTTTCGGCAATCGGAACAAATGACGGGCCGGGAAGTTTTACAGGCATAAGAGCGTGTACAACGGTTGCAAGAATGATGGCTCAACAGTTGAATATTCCTGCTTGCGGTGTTTCTTCGCTTGAGATTTTGGCAAAAATTAACAAGACCGAAAAACCTACACTTGTGGCACTTGATGCAAGAAAAAATTGTGCTTACCTTTACCATGAAAACGAAATTAAAGGTGCGGTAAACATTGATGAAATCAAGAAAATTTTAGAAAACGGTGATTATTTTGTAATTTGTGACGATAAAATGCAAAAAGAATTTGGCGGAATTTCATACCAGCAAAATCAATCTCCTTTGGGCGAAATTTTGGCAGAACTTGCTTACGAAAAATTGCAAACAAAAGCCTGCAAATGGCAAGAATTAAAACCGCTTTACATCCAACCGCCGCCAATGGGCTAAGGAACAATTCATTACGTTTTGTAAACAATATTTTAAAATTTAACAATTACAAACAAAAAATTTCCTTTATATATAAGTGAAGAGCTAATATTAAGGAGATTTTATGGTAAAGAGAGCTGATTTAGATGCCTTACGCAATATTACTGAAAATTACCCGACAAAACCTGCGAAAGGAACACCTCAGAAAGCAACGTCAACAGATGCAAAAGTTTATGAGTTATTGAGTAAGTTTTCTAAAATCAGACCAAATACGTTCAAGCCGCAAACGAATCATTACACAAACTCGTACAAACTCGGCTCACGTTCAGGAAACACAAGAACCATTGGACCTGATCAAGTTTTAGTAAAAAATCCGAGAAACGGCAACGGCATAAATTCGCCGAACAACACTTCACCTGCACCTTATTCCGACACAACAGACGGATTTATCGGAGATTCAAGACAGGCTAGACGTGGTGACTGCTATTTTCTTGCAGAAATAAACGCTATCCGAAATACTAAGGAAGGTCAGGAATTATTGCAGAAAAACTGCAAGAAAAACGATGACGGTTCCTACACAATCACACTACCGGGGGCTGATAAAATTCGTCAAGAATATGCAAGAAGAGGTTTACCTTGCGAAGTGACGGGTAGTTATACAATTTCAGCCGAAGCCTTGCAAAAAGCGGGCAAAAGTGATGCGTATTCAAAAGGCGATTTGGAAGTCGTTGCTTTTGAACTTGCAATGGAAGCTTATAGAGCAGAAATGTCAGTTACTGTCGGTAAAAACGGCAAAAACGGGGCTAAACCGACAGATGCTGAATCTCAGGTGAATTTTACTGGCTTTGGCAAAGATGGCGATGTCCTGAGTAGTGGTCAAATGTATGATGCAGGCTTTTTGTTAACAGGAAATAAATCAGAAGTTTATAAATGCACTCAGAAAAGATATAACAGTGTAAAACCATACAAAGACGGAGAATACGGTTACATCACAAGAGAAGAAATGGCTCGCAGAACGGGTGCGGATGTTTCCATGTACGAAAACAAAATGGGAACTGTCAAAGCAGGTGTATCTGAGGTCAGCCACTACACTCAAAACGAACAGGCTATCAACTCAATGCTTAGCAAATACGAAGGCAAAGAGGGTGATTATGCACTTACTTTTGGTGTTCGAGTAGCAAAAAAAGGACCTGACGGCACAACAAAAGCAGGTGACGGTCACGGATTAAATGTCTTAAAAATTACAAAAGACACCGTATATGTTGCGAACCCTTGGCATCCTGACAAAATCGAACCAATCCCGAGAAGCGAATTTATCAAAATGACGACCAACTTAGTTGCAACACCGAACGGCAAAGACACAACAACCCAACCACCGACATTACATATCCCGAACAAACCCAATAAACCTAATAAACCGAACAAGCAAAACCAAATGACACCGCAACAAATAATAGAATACTTTAGCAGGTTCAAACCAACACGAAAATAAAAAACACTATCAATACACAAAATGCAACTACTCGATATAGTTGCATTTTTGTTGTAAAAATGGTAATTTCAACTTATGGAAACATTAGATTTTACCAATTTTGAAAAAGTAATAAGCAGTCTAAACACAATTTTGATTAGATATGAAAAAGACAATCACGATATAGATATTCGTGATGCGGTTATTCAGCGTTTTGAATATACATATTCGCTTGCGTTAAAAATGCTTAACAGATTTTTGAATATGCAAGCCCCCCAAGCCTTGCCTGATATGACTTTCAATGAAATCATACGAAATGCAAACAAACTGGGCTTATTAAAAAGTAATCTTGAAAAATGGACAGAATTTAGACAAAAAAGAAATTCGACCTCTCACACTTACGATGAAAAAGTGGCAATCGAGGTAATGGCAATTATACCTGAATTTAAGACGGAAGCAGAATTTTTGTTAGAACAACTCAAGAAAAATATATGATAGATTTAGAAGAAAAATACTTAAATTTTATAAAAACAACAGTTGCAAAATTTTTAACAAACTACAAACTTTATGTTTTCGGCTCAAGAGTAAAAAACAAATCAAAAGCCTACTCAGACGTGGATATTGCAATAGATTCGCCTGAATTAACTTCTGAAATAAAATCAAAAATTGAAGCATTTTTTGAAAATTCGACCCTACCTTATGAAGTCGATGTTATTGATTTGAATAATATTACCGACAAATTTAAACAACTCATAATTAACGATTTGGTCGAGATTTAAC
>CAVKDD010000168.1:0-4300 GCA_963654845.1 Acutalibacteraceae bacterium
GGTTGTTTGTCCGTCAGTACCAAGTGAAATAATTTGTTCTTTCAGTTCTTTTATTTTTCCAATATTTGTTGAAGTTATTTCTTTTTTTGAATAATTTTCAATTTTTGATTGAGTATCATTGACTTCTGACAATAATTGGCTCATGTAACTGTCAAGGCTTTCTATTGCGTTGTCAGAGGAGTTGCCCAAATTCTCGATATTTTTGTTTGTTGAATCAGATAATTCGCTGCTTGTATCACTATCAGTCTTGAAAGTTTCACCAATTTGAGCAAGACTTGCTCCTTGCTCTTCCATTATTTTACGCTTTTGATGCGGAGTTAAATTTGGATTATCCAGTGGATTTTCCGTTGTGTCTTCTTCTTTATTATCGTCAGTTTGTTGAGTTTCTCCGTCTTTTGTTACTTTGTCTGTGGTTTTGTCTTGGTCTGTGTTTTGAACCTCAGTACCTGTTTTGTCACCGTCTTTACCTGTTTCAGGTGTTTTTTGAGTGTTTACTTCACCGTTTTTATTATCCGTGTTGTCGGTGGTGTCAACATTTTCGGTTTGATTTTGAGTCGGTTGATTTTTCGCCAAGCTGTTTTTCGTTCTTGTCGCAGGTTTTGAAACCGCCATTTCGTAGGTGGTTTCGTCTGTATCATTTTTTTCTAAATCGACATGAAATGCTCTTGCCCACTGCAAATACTGGGACGGAATTTCCATACCTTGAGCATCGTATTTTATAATATCTTTTGCCGTTAATTTTCGCCAATCAATTTGTTTTGGCGTTATCATGCTAATTCTTGCAACGTCCATAGTAAGTCCTTGTTTTTTTATATTGTCGGATTATTTTTGGAAAATCTTTAATAATATGTCGAAAAGTAAATTTCGCTTAATATAACTTAATAAAGTGCGTAAAATCAGAAAATATCGCTATAATAGAAGAAAGAGGATTTTATTATGATGAACTACGAAGATTTGATGAAAAAGGCAAAAGAAGTTTCGGCAAATTCATACTCGCCATACTCAAAGTTTGCGGTTGGTGCGTGTGTTTTAATGGATAGCGGAAACGCTTATCAGGGTTGTAATTTTGAAAACTCAAGTTACGGAATGACAATTTGTGCGGAGCGTAACGCTATCGGAACTGCGATTGCCAACGGCGAAAGAAAAATTAAAGCGATTGCGATTTATTCACCAAACCAAGATGACTGTATGCCTTGCGGTGCTTGTAGGCAGGTTATTCACGAGTTTTGCGACAATGATGACGAGGTTGACGTGATTTTGGAAGTCGAAGGGGCTTTGAAAATCTATACTTTGGCTCAGTTGTTGCCGTCAAGTTTTTCATTATAATGTATATTTTTGAATTGATTGCAAATGCTTTCAAGTCTAAAAAGTACCGCAGATTTGAATATGCTGACGAGCAAAATGAGGCAAAATATCTTGCCGAAGAAACCGAAAATTGTGAACATGTATTTTTGCCGATTGATAGCACAAATACTATGTTTGCGTGCAAATTTTGCGGTTTAATGGTGTCAAAAGATAAACTAAAAGACAGAAATATTTTCAGAAATTAACCTTTATTTTTCCATTTGGCGGATTATTTTGTTTTGAATTTTGACTAAACTTCATTTGTTATAAAGGAGGTTTTATGGTCAAAAATTTAGGCGAAGTAATCAATAATATTATGGAAGAAAACGCAACTAATCGAGTGTTAATTTTGACCGAAAGGTTGCATATTTTGGGAACGATTCACGATTATCATGACAAGTGCGAGGAATGCCATAACTGTTTGATTTCGCTAAAAAATGTAAAAATCGCAAGGATTGAAGATTTATGTCACTGCGGGATTGATGATTGTGAGTGTAATTTGGAGTCGTTTGTTGAGTATAAATGGTTCAATATTTGTACAAGTTCGATAGTCGGATTTAGTATTTTAGGTAAAAATAATTAATTTAAAAAAGAGGAAGGCATAACGCTTTCCTCTTTTGGTTATCTTTCAAAACCTTACACTTTTCTCTTACGAGCAGCTTCTGATTTGTGTTTTCTTTTAACGCTTGGCTTTTCATATCTTTCACGTTTTTTAACTTCAGAAAGAATATTAGCTTTTTGAACTTTCTTTTTGAAACGTCTCAAAGCGCTTTCAATGCTTTCGTTTTCGCCAACTTTAACTTCTGCCATTTATATTTTCACCACCTTCATAGCTTAATTGTATGTTACTATTATAGTATAAAACCCGAAAATGAGCAACTTTTGCGGTTTTTGTGAAGTTTTGTAACGAAAAGGTTATTTCTTTAAAAATTTGTATGTACAATCCCAGTTAGTGTTTGTTTGTTCATTATCGCAATTTGCACCATTGTTATCTATGCCTGAAGGTACAAGTCCGTCTTGGGTCAAGACGAACATAAATACATCTTTGCCTAGTGTATTTGGTGGTAAATTCCCGTTTGTGTCTGTTGAAAAGACTAAAGAAGCATCATTATTTATCAAATTTCGTGTTACTCCTGCAATATTTGCAATATTTCCCTCTCTCCAAACATCCATACATATTGAAGAACCGTTTATAAGTGTAAAACAATAGCTTTCATCAAAGAGTCCGTTTTCTGTTGCCCAAATAGCATTTTCACCGTTTTTTCCTTTCTTTTGATTCCAGCAACCTGCTGCGGTTCCGCAATCTTGTGAAACTTTTAGATATTTTGATAAAGTTTTAAAAGTTTTTTGCGTAAATTCGGGATTATGTTCGTAATCCCAAGCCCCGTAAGCATCGTCATTTGCTTCAGCTAATTTCAAGGCTTGTTGAAGAATTGTGTATGTTGCTTTTAATCTTGTTTTTGATTGTTTTTCTCTAATAGATGCGTTTAGTGCAGGTATTGTCATTGCCGCAACTATTCCGATAATTCCTAATGTTATCAGTATTTCTGCCAAAGTAAATGCTTTTCTCATATAACCTCGTTGTGATGTATTACTTCATAGTCTTTATATTATAATACGGCAAAATATAATTGTTATGCAAGAATATGAAGTAATGTATCACAAAATTATTGCTGATAATATTAAAAAGTTGAGAAAGTCGCAAAAACTTTCTCAAGAAAATTTTGCAGAAAAAATTAACTGTTCACGAGAATTTGTGAGCAGATTGGAAAACCTGAAGGAAAAACCAAGCCTCAAAATGCTTTTGAAACTGTCGTTTTTGTTCAAAGTTGCTCCTACTTATTTTTTTACGAAATCAGATGACGTTTAATTAAACCGAAAGTTTCGCTTCGACAATTTGTCTGAATTTTTCCAAATCTTCCTTCGTATCAATTCCCACAGGCACAAAGTCAACAACAGAAGTCTTAATTTTCATTCCGTTTTCAAGTGCTCTTAATTGTTCCAAACTTTCTGTTTTTTCAAGCGGAGTTTGTGGAAGTGAAGTCATTGTTTCCAACGCTTTTCGCTTATAGCCGTAAATTCCCAAATGCCCGTAAAAATTGCCGTTTATCGGGTTTCTTTCAAACGGAATTTTTGAACGTGAAAAATACAAGGCAAAGTTATTTTTATCAATAACACATTTTACCAAATTCGGATTATTTATTTCTTCTTCATCTGTCAAAACTCTGATTAATGTTGATATATCTGCGTTTTCGTCTTCTTTAACGTTTCTGATAACCGCATCAATACTTTCAGGCTTAATCAACGGTTCATCGCCTTGTAAATTGCAAATAAAACCGATTTCAGGGTGACGGGAAACGACTTCCATAATTCTGTCAGAGCCGCATTTGTGGTTTGTCGAGGTCATTTCGACTTCCCCGCCAAAACTTTTAACCTCGTTGAAAATGCGCTCATCGTCTGTCGCAACAATAATCATATCAGTAAGTTTTGCCTGTTGTGCCTTTTCATAAACCCATTGAATCACAGATTTTCCCATTACTTTTAGTAACGGTTTGCCTTCTAATCTTGATGAGCCGTATCTTGCAGGTATTATTATCGCAGTTTTTGACATGATTTTCTCCTTATATTTTTAATCTTTTAATTTTTTAGCAAGCCACAAGGCTGGAATAATGATTGGAAGACTTAGCACTAACACATAGGTTTTGGATTGATTCCAATGGCTTAATTGATTTATCAAGCCCGAAGCTATTAGAATTACCCCAATTATCCAAATAATTATTAATAAAAATATTTGCTTCTTGGTCATCCGTTGGTGAATCCTTTATGGCTTTTTCACGACAAAAGATGTCCATTGGTCTTGCTTGATTTCTTCTACTATTTCAAGATTTTCTCTTTCGATAGCATCAAGTACCATCTGTTTCTTTTCGTCCAAAATTCCGCTAAGTGACATTATAGC
>CAVKDD010000169.1:0-4283 GCA_963654845.1 Acutalibacteraceae bacterium
CATTTTTTCTTCCGAAATCTACGGAATTGGAAGATTAGAGTTTTTAGGATGTAGTGTTTTAATAGTATTATTGACATCTGTTGTACAATATATCGTACTAAAGGTCTTAGCTATCGCAATAGATAAAGTAACCGCAATAATTTTGTCAAAAATTGTTTGGGCAGCACTTACTTGGTGGTTATTCACATTTAACTATAGCCACAGATTATTCCATATCGGTTGGACTGATGAAATGAATTCAAACACCTATGGCGGACTTTTAGCTTAGGCTATTGTCGTTGGTTCATGTATTCCGATTATAAATATTCCTGCCGGATTATTTGGATTGATTGCTTTTGTTGTATTAGTTGCCGTTCCGGGTGGAAACGAATAGAAATTTTGAATAATATAAATTATTAAAAAAAAAGGAAGACTGATTTGTTCAGTCTTCTTTTTTAATTACTTGAATTATGACAACATTTTTAATGCGAAATTATTTTTGCCTCAACGCTTTTAGCTCCTTCTATCGAGTTATTGAACCCGTTTAGCAATTCGGCGGCGGTTTGTGCGTTGTAAAACCTTCCGCTTGTCACAAGTGCCGTACATTGCAACTGTTCCAAATCGTCTGAATCTTGCACGTTAAAAGCGATTACATCAATCGTAACATCTCGGCGAATTTTAATGAGATTCATAACAAAAGTACAAGGGCTTTCGTCACAGTTTTCCCCGCCGTCTGTCAAGAGAATAATGTGTTTTTTGCCTTTATAGCCCATAAAATCGTATTTTATCGCCTGTTTTAGCGAATATGTAATCGGTGTCATTCCACGAGGTTTGGATTTTTGGAGAGCAAATTCAACATTTTCGGCATTGTTGCGTAAAATTGGCGAAACAAGTGTCGAGGCTCGGCAGGCTTCCATTGGTGTAAACCCCATTTTGTGTCCGTAAATTCTCAAACCGACCCAATTTGCTGAACTTATTTTGGGTAAAATTTGTTTCATTGTATCTAACATCAAGTCAACTTTTCGAGAACCCTCAAGCGGTTCAGACATACTGTTTGAAAAATCAAGAATAAATAAAATCCGCTCCCCGTCTTCAATAGCCATATTTTCGCTATATTCCTGCGGGGAATACAAGCCGTACTGAGCAGAAAACCCAAACGGCTCAAAAATTACCAAAAGAAATATTACAAATACAAGACAAATTTTCTTCATATTAGAAGAATTACAGAAATATAAAACTTCTTCATCAGCAACCCGAACTCTTCTTTTATATTTTTTAATTTCGCAAAATTATAATTAATATTTAAAAAGTTCCGCCTATTTGCGGAACTTTTCTTTTTGGTTAATCGGTTATGGTTATAATTTAAAGAAGGGGTTAATTTCTCTTATTACTATTGTTTATTATGCGTTGAAGGTATATTTTGGAGCCATATCTTTAATAGCCGCATCACGACCTTCTCTAGCCGCTTTCAATTCAGCCTCAACTGCTGTACCTTGTGCAGTCAAGCGTTCTTTTTCTTGAGCCAATCTGTCTTCTTCGACTTTCAAATTGCGAGTTTCAATTTGCATTGCCTTTTCTCGACCTTGCTCGTACATTTTTGTCATAATCCATTTTTGCATTTTCTGTATAGATTGTGCATCTTGTGTGTTACCCATTTGGCTTTGATACCAAGAAATCGCTTGCGGTGCGTTCTGCTGCATATACAATACCGAATTGTTATGAGCCCAAGCCAAATAGTTTAATGTTCTACCCATAGCCATGCCGGGAGCACTAAGCAATTCTCCGATTGATACTCCGCCATTTGCTATCAATGATGAATACTGTTGTAATGCCTGCATCTTTTTCGTTAACTTCATCAAACGATACTCGATGTTGCTCTTTTCGTACATCAATGCGTGTACTCGAGCGGTAAATGTGAAAATACCCATTTTAACCCTACCTTTTTAACCTTTTAACTAACCTTTATTTAACCTTCATATATATAAAAACATGCAAACCCGCATAATTGCATGATTTGAGCCGTTTGTTACAAAATCTTAACAATTATAAAATATTTAACAAACGTACAAACTACACTTGTAGCAAGTAATACAACCGCAATTTACCCGCCGCAAAACCTTGTATAATAAAGATTTCCTATTGACAAGATAATATTTATAAGTTAATCTACTACCAACGTAGTAAGTAAGATATAAATAGTTTCGGGTGTGTTCCGAATTTAGACGAGGTGACAAATGAGAATTACGAAGATTAACTATGGGGAAAAAATTTATCAAAGAGATTTAAGCAACACAAAAAATAACGAATTAAACAACAAAAATTCGGCTGTTCAAACTCAAATGGTCACTATGCCTAATTTCGGCTACGGAAAAGATTTAGTAAATCGAAAGCAAATAAATTTCACAGGTTCGGGCGAAATTAGAAAAGCCGCAGAAACACTTTTGCAACAGTTTCCGTTAGAAGACAGACTTGCAACCCTGTTTCAAGGTCTGAAACTTGGTGATGTTATTGTTGTCGGAAAAGATTTTAACAAAGCACAAGATGCGTTAAAAAAGAGTGTTAAAAAACTCGGACATGTAATAAAAAGAGAAACCTTTATGCAAGAAGATTCTCTAAACAAAAATTACGCCTTCTTCAAAAATGCACTTGGGGATACAGAACTTTTGAATATTAACGACAAAAAATTAACGCTGATTACGGGCGGTAAAAATTATTCCCTTGACCCCGGAACAAGTTTTTATGTAGTAAATCACGACACAATTCAAATGGGTAATGATGTAATTCACATAAAAGACAAGCCAAAACACGATTTGACGACAATGAGTAAACTTTTTGCCAAAACTTTTGACTACACAAAAGAAGTACAAGAAGAACTCGCAAAACTAAATCAAAAAACGATTGCCAAAAGAATCCAACAATCAACAAAACCTATCGGAAAAATTATGTTTAACAAAATTGGCGGACAAGACAAGGCAATAGAGGAATTGAAGAAAAGTATTCTGTTCCCTATCAAATATCCTGCAGCTTATGCTCCGGAAGATATCACTCGTGGTTTTATTCTACACGGACCTGCGGGAACTGGTAAAACCGCAATTTGCCGAGCACTTGCAAACGAAGCAGGCGTAAACAGTGCCTACATTAGCGGTACAGCCTTCCAATCAAAATGGATAGGGGAATCTGAAGGAAATGTTCGTGCATTTTTTGAAGGGTTAAAAGACAATCAACCTGCAATAGGTATTATTGATGAAATTGATGCAATCGGCAACACTCGTGGAAATGGCGACCATTACAGCGACAAATTGATTGACCAGTTGTTGACCTCAATCACGGATTTATACGAAAACGGCGACAATGTTTATATTATCGGTCTGACAAACCGTTATGATGCCTTAGACCCTGCATTGAAACGTGCGGAACGTTTGAGTAAACATATTTTGATGGACGCACCTGACAAAGACGGAGTTAAAAAGATTTTTGAAATTCACACGGAAAATAAACCTCTAGCAGACGATGTGAACACAGATGAACTTGTAGAAAAATTACACAAAATGAAAGCCGTAGGCGGTGATATTCTCTATGTAACGAAGTTAGCAAGAGAAAACATGATGAACCGTCTCGGAATTTTTGAAAGAATGAATGCGGGAACTTTCAACGAAGATGAAATTAAAACCGCAAAAATTACTCAATCGGATTTTCTTGAAGCAATAGAACAATTCAAAACTCAAAACAAAAGAAATTCAAGAGCAACAATAGGTTTCAACCACAATAAGTAAGCTATTTAGTAATTCAAAATTCGCAGCCATTGGCATCTGTCAGTGGCTTTTTATTGTATAAAGTTTATATATTTACAATAGATTTTCAGGTATCTATAATAATTTTGTATTACAGATTATGAGGAAGGAAAAATGAATATTACCCCTATACAAATGACAAATACAAACGCTTCAAATCAAGCCTTCACAGGCAGAATTGCAGTAAAAGGACATTGGCCGCAAAGACTTGAAAAAGCCTTTTTAAATTCTGACGGAATCAAACAACTTGCCGATGAAGGTTATAATGTTACAGGTTCTTTGAGTCACAGAATTGCTAAAGATACAGATCAGGTTCACGCTTACAGAGAGAATTTGTACAAATTAAAATTGAATGTACAAAAAGAAAACCCGACAATTTTAGACAGAATTAAAAGCCTTGTTGGTCTATCAACACACAAAATTAACAACAACCACCATTCTGCAAATACAATAGAAGAAATGCTTAATCAAGTAAGTGCAAACTTCTATCACGAAAGAATGGGAAAATAGAGA
>CAVKDD010000170.1:0-4253 GCA_963654845.1 Acutalibacteraceae bacterium
GTTCAAAATACAATTTGAAAACTGATTTCAAATCCTGCATTTCAGACTGCAATGTCGTAACGGTTTGTTGTAATCTCAAAAATCTTTCAAATAAATATTCAACATTTTCAAGTTGTTTATTTTCCCAATCGTACTTTTGAGTGTATAATTTTTTCAATTTAGGGTACGCAAGAGCAAGTCCCATAGTATCGCCCATTGCTCTGTGGTGGTCTTTGAGTTCAACCTTGAATTTTTCGGTCAAAGCGTTCAATCCGTGTGCCTCTAAATCAGGATAAACTTCTTTGAACATTTGTTGAGTATCAATTCTTTCATTTTTAAGAGTATCGCCAACGGTTCTTTTAGCCGCCTCATTCAAAAACGAATAGTCAAAAATAGCATTGTGAGCAACTATCGGGTAATCGCCCATAAATTCCAAAATTTTTGGCATAATTTCCGCTTCTGTCGGAGCATCTTCAACCATTTCCGGAGTAATTCCGTGAATTGCAATACTTGATTTTCTGATATGTTGTTCAGGATTGATGAGGGTTTGAAACTCGTCTTTTATTTTTCCGTTTTCAAGCCTCACTGCCGCAAATTCAACCATTTTTTCTCTTGTGTAATCCAAGCCGGTTGTTTCAGTATCCAAAACTATCTCTATTACTTTTTTTCTAGCCATTTTATTATCCTAAGTAGTTCCTCTTCTTGATAATAACACAAAAGTTTTTTCTATGTTAAAATTGTGAAGTAGAATTTAATAAAGAGAGGTTATTATGGCAAACGTAATTGACTTATCCGATGATAATTTTGAAGCAGAAGTAATAAATTCATCAATCCCCGTAGTTGTTGATTTTTGGGCAACATGGTGTGGACCTTGCAGAAAATTATCCCCCGTAATTGATACAGTTGCCGAAGAATACGGTGACAGAGTAAAATTCACAAAAGTAAACATTGAGGATTGTATAGAATCCGCAAAGAAATACTCAATCAGCGGACTTCCGAGCGTTTTGGTTTTCAAAAACGGTGAGCCTGTCGAAAGAATGACGGGACTTGTTCCAAAATCCACAATTATTTCAAACATTGAAAAATCGCTATAAGAAATCTTATAGCGATTTTTTATAAATGCCTTTTCAAAGTAGGTTGGCATTGCTATGCCAACAGCGTTATATAACAGCGTTTCTAAGATTTTGCATTGTCAGGCAGTGCCTGACCTACCTGCTTACTTATGCAAAATATCTTTTCAACAAGCCGTCAAAACCTCTTCCGTGACGTGCTTCGTCTTTTGCCATTTCGTGAACTGTATCGTGAATTGCATCATAGCCAAGTTCTTTAGCTCTTTTTGCAAGTTCCAATTTACCTTCGCAAGCACCGTGTTCAGCATCAGCTCTCAATTCAAGGTTTTTCTTAGTTGAATTTGTAACAACTTCGCCCAACAATTCGGCAAATTTTGCAGCGTGTTCAGCTTCTTCAAAAGCGTATCTTTTGTATGCTTCAGCAACTTCAGGATATCCTTCTCTTTCGGCAACTCTTGCCATTGCAAGGTACATACCAACTTCTGTGCATTCGCCTGTGAAGTTTGCTCTCAAACCTTCCATAACTTCTTTATCTTCTACAACACCGTCACCCACATTGTGTTCGCAAGCGTAAACTTTGTTTTCACCGTCAATAACGTTGAATTTTGTAGCACCGCACAAAGGGCATTTTTCAGGTGCTTTATCAGCTTCTGTTGACCAACCGCATACTGCACATACATATTTCATAATCAATTTCCTTTCTCTTTTTACTGACAAACTAACTTTTACATTGAATTATAATATAGCACGTTAAAATTTTATGTAAATATCAATTTCAAATAAATTTTCATATATTTGTGTAACGATTTATAAAATATTGTTGCAATTTTTTCAAGTTAGTAGCAAAAATAAAATTTGCCGACATTAATATGAACAGATTATAAAATTGGAGAATAAATATGAATATACAAGTAACCCCGTTCAGATTGACACCAAATTTTACTCAACACTCACAAAGTAACAACAATTTTAATTATAATAAATTTTCAACCAACAATCTTGCACCGTTGGCTCAAGACAGCGTAAGTTTTACAAGCAAAAAAAAGAAGAAGGTTGAAGAAGATACGGAAGCCCAAAGCACTGCAAAAGGCAAGGTTTTGGATGATAACAAAAGAAAAACCAACAGAATCAGCTACTTAATGGCTACCGAAATCAACAAAGAATCAGAAGCCGCAAAGAACAAATTTTTGAACACCTTGAAGGTGGGATTGAAAAACGTAACAGAAAACGACCAAAACCCTGACCGTCCGATTTTGCGTGGTAAATTAGGTATTTACGGACGTGTAAAACAATCGACTTCAATTATGCAAAAAGTTCCGCCAAGAGAATTGCGTACAAAAGACGAAATTCTAAAAATGGGTGATGTAATCGGAGCAAGAATTATTTTGAAAGATTCCTCAAGAAAATCCTTTGATGCAGTCTTCACAGAACTTGGCAAAATGGTTGCAGCAGGTCAGTTGAACGTTTTGGAAGTTGAAAACTACAGAATGCGACCTGAAGAAAGTTATATTTCACAAAGAACTCTTGATAAGTTTGAAAAAGCATGTGCAAAAGCTGGTCAAACACCAAAAATTTCAAGTTCGGCAATCAAATCAGGCTATACAGCAGTTCACTTGACCGTTAAATTGCCTGAAGGTCAATATGCGGAAATCCAAATTATGGGTCGTGATGTGGAAAGAATCAAAGAACTTGAAGACTTCTTCTACAAAAAACGTTGCAACAAACCGATTCCTCCAAAATATAAACCAATCGAAGACGTATTTGATGCGGTAATGGGCAAACGATGTGAAAAACTCGACAAATTCCAACAAGAAACTTTAGACAGATATATTCAAGACTCTTACGCTAACGCAAGAACAATTCCACCGACAAGTGCAAGAAAACGCAGTCTCGGTAAAGATTACTTCATACGGATACCATACTCACTACCTCCTGAATTGAGTTTTGAAAACTTGCAAAAAATCAAAGACCAATGCGATAGAGTTTCGGTTGACGAAGAAACAGTAAGAAAAATGCTTGAGGAAATCAAAGACGGAAACAATACAAGCAGAAGTCATAGAAAATAAACATTGTAAACAGGTGCGAATATCGCACCTGTTTAATTATGCAGGCGGTCGGCATATAAATGCCGACCGCCTGCATTTACCTGCTAACTTCAGAGTCGGGAGTTTTGTTTATACAGTTCCCGAATTGACAATTTGCATCATACCCGGGGGAATTTTCCTCTTGTGCAGGTTCTGTTTTGATTGTTGACGGAACTTGAGGGTCAATGTTCTTACGCATATCCATTGTGCTGTTTGGTCGGGTCATTTTCTTCAAATTATCAGGCACCATTCTATCAGGCAAGTTGTTATCTATTCCAATCCCGATATCCGCCTTGCACGCCCCCAAGTCTTCTATCGGACACGCCGCATATCCAATCGGTGTAAGACTTGCACCAAGCAAAAATATTGCCAATAAATTTATAATTCTTTTCATGTTTATATCACTCCAATTTGTACCTACATGACTAATATAAAGGTTTATATATAGGTTTACATTGGAGTAAAAGGCTATTTTTGCCCGTTATAATTTGAAAAAACTTTTAAAATCTTATAATTTTGGGCTTGTCATGTTTTTGCAATTTTGCCAAAACTTTTTTGAACGGCACAATCGGTTCCATTTTATACCCGCAAGTTGATGACAACGTTCCGCCCATTGAAAACAATTCTTCTTGCGGATATCTTCGACAAATCCCCGGTCGCCAAAAGTGAACCTTACATCTTTTTGTTTCAGGGTCTAAATGACTACACTCAAAAATCAGCCCCAAATCGTCTTTTCCGATAATTTTCAGCCCCGAATAAAAACTATGAATATATTGCAAACGCTCAAATTCTTTTTCATCTTTCAAAACATGGCGAAAATGTTTGACATAAATATGCGTACAACACTGTCCGCACCCTTTGCATTTGCCCGTTCGGTAGTAATGTTTTCGTAAAATTTTCGATAAAATAAATTTTTTTATTGCTAAAAACATACTCCCATAATAGTACAATTCCGATTTATTATCCAGCAAAATCCCGATATTGTGCCACCTCAAAAATTATAGTTAAGTTTTGTAAACTTTTAAATAAAAATCAGCAAAATAAAATCTTGAGGAGCATTTAAGAAAACGGAAATAAAAACATAACCCCTTGAAAAACAAATTACTAAATACCTATACAT
>CAVKDD010000171.1:0-4250 GCA_963654845.1 Acutalibacteraceae bacterium
CTTTAATAACTCTTTCCAATCTTTTGATAAATATGGAGCAAAAGAAACATACAAAAACGCTACGTTTTCGTCAAAATAAAATTCCAAACTATCACTCATGACAACTCTCAAGCCATATTTATTATATTTTTTGTTCAAAATTTGACATTGATAAAGATAAGACTCTACTTCAGAAGCAGTTTCTAATACTCTTTTAGAATTTTGTACGGAAATAAAATTTGAATAAAAATCTAAAAATTTCAAAAATTCTTGTTCTGAATGAGCTGTGGCTTTTAAGTTTGAATTTTCCTCCTGATACGCACGAACTGCAGATAAGACAGATGAAATATCTTCGGGATTATACTGAGAATAATCAACCGCAAATGCAGGTTGTACCAAAAGAAAAACTACTAAAAATACAAATTTTCTACAGAAAGACATACTTTACCACAGTCTGACGAAAACAGCCTTACCATCTATGTTGAGTTATTGTGAACTCGGGTGTGAGCCTACTCGACTTTGCAATTATACAATATTTTTATAAATTCTGTCAACCAAATTGCTAAATCACAGATTTTACTGTTTCATTTCTCGAAGTTTTTTCAACTGGTCACGAATTTGTGCGGCACGCTCAAAATCAAGAACTTTTGCAGCCTTGTGCATATCTTTTTCTAGTTTATCAATAAGTTTTGGCAAGTCTTTTTGTTCAATACCCAAATCAACCATTTCCTCAGCCACAATATCTTCCAAATCCCGATAACTTGCCACCAAAGACAACAAGTTATTTTCGATAGGCTTTTTAATGGTTTGCGGAACAATTCCATATTTTTGGTTATGTGCAATCTGAATTTTACGGCGGCGTTCGGTTTCATTTATTGCTCGTTCCATTGATTCCGTAATCTTATCAGCATACATAATAACCTCACCGCAAGCGTTACGGGCAGCACGCCCAATCGTTTGGATTAAACTTGTATCCGAACGCAAGAAACCTTCTTTATCCGCATCCATAATCGCAACAAGTGAAACTTCAGGAATATCAAGCCCTTCTCTCAACAAGTTTACCCCGATAAGAACGTCAAATTCACCCAACCTCAAATCACGCAAAATTTCAACTCGTTCAATAGATTTGATTTCACTGTGCAAATACCGCACCCTAATTCCTTCCTGCAAGAAGAAGTCCGTCAAATCCTCAGCCATACGCTTGGTTAAGGTTGTAATCAAAATTCGCTCATCTTTTTCCGCACGTTTTTTGATTTCTGATTTCAAATCATCAATCTGTGTATCAATAGGGCGAACAGAAATTTTAGGGTCTAACAAACCTGTAGGTCGGATAATTTGCTCTACCATTTGTTCTGAGGTTTCTCGCTCAAACTCGGCAGGAGTTGCCGAAATATAAATTTTTTGCCCGACTTTTGCGTAAAATTCTTCATTTGTCAAAGGTCTGTTATCCTTTGCACAAGGCAATCTGAACCCATAATCCACAAGAACCTGTTTTCTTGCGGCATCCCCGTGACTCATACCCTTAATTTGCGGCAAAGTTACATGGGATTCATCAACAACCGTCAAAAAATCATCAGGAAAATAATCCAGCAAAGTCGCAGGAGCTGAACCTTGCGGACGGCGTTCAATTATTCGTGAATAATTCTCAATTCCAGTACAATACCCCATTTCCTTAATCATTTCAATATCATATTTAACACGCTGTTCCAGTCGTTGAGCCTCAATCAGTTTATTTTCGTTATTCAACACAACAAGTCGGTCTTGAAGCTCTTTTCTAATCAAATCAATAGTTTCCTCGACATTATCATCATCCGACAAATAGTGTACTGCAGGATAAATCACGACAGAATTAGGAGTTTCAAGGATTTCACCCGAAACATTATCGATTTTTACGATTTTTTCAATCTCATCCCCCCAAAAGTAAAATCTTGTCACGATTTTTTCATAAGCAGGCATGAGTTCGACAATATCCCCACGCACCCTAAAGGTCGAACATTTCAATTCCAAGTCATTGCGTTCATAACGCACACTTACAAAATACTTGAGCAAATCATCTCTATCAACGCAATCCCCGACCTTGATTTCGGTTGAACCTTTAAAATAATTTTCAGGCAAGCCCAAACCGTAAATACAACTGACCGAAGAGATTACTATTACATCGTTTCGCTCGTACAAACTTCTTGTAGTATTGTGTCGCAATCGGTCGATTTCTTCATTGATTGAAGAGGATTTTTCTATATAAGTATCCGTTCTCGGAATATACGCCTCAGGCTGGTAATAATCGTAATAACTGATAAAATACTCAACAGCATTGTCAGGAAACAGCTCCTTAAACTCGTTATAAAGTTGAGCGGCAAGTGTTTTGTTATGAGCAATAATCAAGGTAGGTTTTTGCACCTGCTCAATTACGTTCGCAATGGTAAAAGTCTTACCCGAACCCGTAATTCCGAGCAAAGTCTGGGTATCATACCCCTTTATTATGCCGTCCGTCAACTGCTTTATGGCTTTTGGCTGGTCCCCCGAAGGTTTATATTTTGATGAAATTTTAAACTTTTTGTATTCCATATACCAATATTTTAGTACAAAATTTAAAATTCTTGTATTGTGATTTTTGAGTGAATGTAACCTTTTGTTAAAATTCTTCGCAGAAAACTAAAGTTCTTCTATCCTAAACCGATATAAAAAATATATAATAAATACGAGGTGTAGTACGCTTAATTCTGATACCCAAAAGTATCAGGAAAATTTATTTTAGTAAAAACAGTCGGTTATATTAAGAAAGGACGTGTGATTTGAAAGAAATTTTGGAAAAGTTAAAAGACTTATTCAAAGGTGAAGAGGTCGTAAAGCGACACTGTATGTTGCTTTTGATACTTCTATTGCCTTCTTTTATGGGAAGTCTTCGCTATATTATAGATAAAGACACCCCGAGAGATATTTTAATGCCCGCACTGTGTGTATTTGCGGTCTTGTTATTGCTTTGCCTTGTGCCGCTCATCACGTTTTCAGGGTTTGCGGCAGATTTTTACAACAGAAAAATCAAAAACAAATCAGGTTTGCCCGAATTAAATTTTGGCACTTTAGTTAACGGAATAAAACTGCTTCCGCTACAAATTGTTTGGGGCATTTACGGTTTGATACTTTTTGGAGTAATCTTTTTAACGCCGTTATTTGCGGGAATTTTCACACTGTTTAAAAGTCCGCACCCCGAACCGCTGGCTGTATTTGGATTTATTTTGGGAATAATCCTATTATACTTCCTAACCTTGATTATTTTTGCGATAATTGCCCCGTTTTACGGCTACGCATATTTTACTTTCATTGAAGACTATGTTTATCGTGCAGAATACTTCAATCCGTTCTTATTTGTAAAATACATGAAAATGGTATTTAAAGAAACAATGATAGTATTTCTGAAATTCATGGTGGCAGGAATCGTGGTAAGCACGGTTGTAAGCATTATAAGCGGAGTTGTCGGAATGTTTGGCGGAGTTTTCGCAGTTTCACTCGGAATGATAGCAGAACCGAACGCACCAAACCCAATGTTCACACCTGTTGCTATGGCAATAATTATACCATTGGCAACAATTCTCACAATGCTTTCCTCATACGCAGGAACTATGGTCGGGTTTGCCGCAGGACATACATATATTGACATTTACAAAAAAGAAATCAGACTACCTGACCCGTTGGAAAATACAGAAAAAGAACAGGAAAACCAAGAAGAAAACCCTAATCAAGAAACACCGAGAAACAATGACGGTTGGGTTGAGTAAAAAAAACTCAAAATACAATAAGCAAAACGGAAGCCTTAATGACTTCCGTTTTTGTTCGTTATCTGTTATTTGATAAAACTAAAACCGTTTGAACAAAATTGTCCTTTTTTGATTGCGAAAACTTCAAACTTTTATTCTTTTTCAATTTATTATCAAAATAATTCTCAATCATACCTGTTTTTCGTTCGTTTGAAAACTCGTCCCAGTAAGGTGTTTTTCTGATTTTGTTAATCAATTCGGTTTCCAAATCCTCTAAAAATAATTTATCGGGACTTAATGTTTTTTCTTCCTGATTTTCCGACACGTTAAAGTCTGTATTAACAACAATCGGCGTTTGAATTGTGGAATTTTTCAAATCAATCATTTCGGGTTTTGAAATAAATTTGATGTCATTTTCTTCAAGTTTTTGTTCGATTATATCTTTTTCAAAAATATTTTTCGTTTCAAGTTTTGTTTTAAATCTCTCCGCAAGTCCCATTGTTACCCCTTATTTAC
>CAVKDD010000172.1:0-4199 GCA_963654845.1 Acutalibacteraceae bacterium
CCGCCTCTTTTATAAAATCTAAACCAATCTAAAAATCTAAACTAAACCGTAACTACCGATTTATAGTTATGTTCTAAGTGAGATTTGAATTTTTCGTGATTGGGCGTGGGTAAAACTATGCAGTTTTCAAGTTCTGAACCTGTTTTGATTTCTGAATCATCAAATACGATGCAGTTTTCAAGTTTTACATATTCGCCGATTTTGCAGTTATTACCGATAACATTGTTCCCTACAACTCGCAAGGTTTTCGGCAATTTCGTATTACCACAGGTGTAACTGCCCAAATTCGTGTCAATAACTTCATTATGTTTAATTTTGCAAACGCCATTGAAAACATCTTGAACAGATTGTTTATATTGCTCTATCGTGCCGATGTCGTTCCAATATCCGTCAACGGTGAAGGTATTTATTTGTTTTTCAGCCAAAAGTTTTGGGAATACGTTTTTCGCAAAATCATAGAAGGTATTTTCCGGAATGTAGTCAAAAATTTTGTAATCAAAAATGTAAATTCCCGTATTGATTAAATTGCTTTTAGCCTCTTCTTTTGTCGGTTTTTCCTGAAATTCAGTGATAAAACCTTCGTTATCCGTAACAACAACACCGAAATTTGAAACTAAATCGTGAGAAACTTCCTTAACTCCGATAGTAGCGATTGCATTTGATTTTTTGTGAGCTTCAATTCCTTTTTTTATGTCTGCGTTTGTCAAAATATCGCCTGACATTACTATGAAGGCTTCCCCTTCGTCAAAGAAATGTTGGCATTTTTTCACGCCGCCTGCTGTACCTGATAGGGTTTCTTCCTTGATATAACTGAATTTTATTCCCAAATTATTGTTTTTGTATCTGTCAATAATTTGCTCAGCCAAATAATAAGTGTTTGAAATGACGTTTCGGACTCCCGCATCATGAAGTTGAGTTAAAATAATATCCATAATTGGAGTGTTCATTACATTGATTAACGGTTTTGGCATTTTTAGAGTAATCGGTTCTAATCTTGAACCCATGCCTGCAGCCATTACCATTGCTTTAATTTCGCCATTTGATTTAATCATATTTCCCTACTAAGTTTTTCTATCGTTTCCTTTAGTAAATTTTACTATCAATTCTTTTTTTTATCAATAACCATTTTGAAGTAATTTATAATTTTTAATCACAAAGAGCCTTGATTATGTCGGTTTTTGTCAGGTTTGGGTTAATTTCTTTTATTGTAGTTATTGAATTTGTGTCGATTGGTTCATTGAAAAATTTTTCTAATAATTCCCTATCGTAATCATACAAGATTGACCCATGTTGCAGGATATATCCGTGTTTTCGGCATTGTGCGGAGCCTATAAGTTTTTTATTATTGTGGCATAAATCCGCTCCCGTTGATAACAACATGCAATAGTCAAATTTTGTATTGATTGCTTTTGACGTTCCAAAATCCAGTTCAATTCCAAGTTTTTTGAATTTATCTATCAAAATTTGGGAAATTTCTTTATAAGAAGATATAACGTGTTCCCCGTTTTTGAGATAAGTTGTCGGGCAGACAAAACTGTATGTTATTTCGTTGTCGTGCAATAAGGCTCTTCCGCCTGTCAGTCTTCGGACTACGTCAATATTTAACTTTTTTAATAAGTCAAAATTTATAAAATCTTCCTTCTGATTTCGCCCGAGAGATACACAAGCAGGCTTCCAACCATATAGTCTGAAAATGGGTTCAGTGACTTGGTTTTCGATAGCCTCATCAAGAAGTTTGGCATCTGTTGCCATATTTTCTTCGCCCGTATTACAGCGGTAAGTCACTATTTGCATTGCCATAACCTCCGAAATCGTACTCACGGTGAATTGAATAACCGTCATCAAGTTTTGGCGGAGTTATCTCATCAAGTGGCGGAAGGTTAGATGTGTCTATTTTTGAATAATTGATTTGCTGAACAGGTGGCAAAATGTCAGGTAATTGAGCCTGCGGAGTTGTTACCGTTTGGGTTGTTTGTTGATCTGTCGTTTGAACCTGTTGGGTTTGCGATTGTGATTGTGCGGCGTTTTGTCTTTCGCTATGTAAAAATATCAGGTTCTGATTGATTTTCGGTTTATTAACTTTTGCAGGTTTTTCCTTCTTTTCTTTAACTTTTTTTGTTGAAGTTTTTACTTGCTTTTCTGTTTCTGCGGTTTCAGTTACTTCATTTTTAGATGAAGACTTTTTGAAGAAACCTTTTTTTGATTTTTGCGGTGGAGTTGCGTTTTCGCCGTTCGGTAAGTTTGAAGATAGACCCGTAACTTTGTCCGCATTAACGTTTGATTCGTTTTTGGCAATGTTTAATTGGTTTTCTTCCGCACCTCTTAGCATAATTGTTGAAGTTTCTTCACTTTGTTGATTTTGAGACAGGTTTTGAGTAAAGTTTTCAACATTTTTAACGGTTTGAGAATACTCTTCGTTTTGAGCCTCTTGGTCTTGCGGAGTTTGGTTTGCAACTTTTTCGCCGCTTTCTCTTGCAGCTAATTCCTGTTCAAATTGTAAAAGTGTTTCATTCCCTACAAATTGTTCAAGTGCTGCTCTTTTTGAGAAAAATTCAGATTTTGCGTTTCTTAACTTGTCAAGAGCGGTTCTATAATACGCATCTGTGATGACAATTAGTTCTCTTGGTGCGTTGTTTGCTTGAGCGTACTCAAATTTTTCTTGACGTTCGTTCACCAAATCAGCGATGAGTTCGACTTGTTTTTTTGCACTCATATAGTCATAGTATAAATCTACGGTTTTTTGTTGCAAATCTTCGACTTTACGGATAAGAATAATCATATCCGCATCGTTTACTTTTGTGTATTTGTAGTTAAGTGCTTTTGTGTCTTGTGACATAATCCCGAGTACATTTCCGCTGATAAGTGAAGACCCTGCGATAATAGGGTTTCCTATTCCCGCACCGACAAGGGTTGACATACTTGCGATTGTTGTCAAAACTTTTTTGATTGATTTTTCATCAGGTTTATCAGCATCAGGGTTTGCAAGTTTATACAGGGCGAAATTTATTGTTTCGCTTTGCATTGCAGCACCTTGCCATAGCAAAGACAAATCAGATAACATGTCTTGTCCGTCATATTCAAGTTCTTGCGAAATCTCTTTTGACATTCTTTTTAAATCTAAATCTGCGTAAGTATAGTCAGCAATTTCCGCATCTTGAGAATTGTCAAGTTTCGCATAGCTTTTTTCAACTTTTGCACTTTTGACTTCTTCAGCTTCAATATACTGTTTCTCAGGCATTTCAGAAATTCCGACTCTAAAAGCGGGAGGTTTCGGAAACTCAATATCAGGCAAAATTTCGTCAGAAAATGCCGGAATTGCGGTTAATCCCAATAATAATATTGTTGCGAAAATGTTTTTATTTTTTAACATTAGTTCCTCCTACTAAAGTGGAATTGTAATCATATTGATACATATTTAAATTATCAACAACTTTTTTACCTGCAAGACGTTGAAGCTCCAAGTGATATTTTTTAGCCATTTGTGCATATTTGTATTCTTCAAGTTGCATGTCTTTGTATAATGCCGAAGATATTGCAATTTCCAAAAAATCTTCCTCATCCATTGCTTTTACATAATTTTTACTGTAAAGCATTTCACGAGAGCGAACTTCTTTCAACTGAGACAGCGAGTTTTTGTAGTTGTAATAAGCATTGATAATTTTGTCCTGTAAACTTTCTACAAGTCCTGCCAATTCAATCAATTCGGTATCTGTCAGCGGAACTTCTTGCGGAATATTTTTTCTGTTAATCAAATTTTGAATCATTCTGCCTGCTGCGTAACTTCCGGATTGAACCGCATAATCAGCACCGACCAAAGACGGAGCAAGTGCTGCTCCCGAAACTATTGCGGAAAGGGTTTTTGCCATAAGTGAAGAGTGGATACGGCGTTGGCTTTCAGGTGTTGAAAGTTTTTTTAGGGCAAAACCTATAACCTGATTATTCTCGACCGTTCCTTTCCAAAGGCTGTCAATGTCGTCCATATCCTTTTCTTTTTGAAGCTTTATAATTTCGTCCATAATTTCTTTTTCGCTGATAACCATAGACGCTTGATTTTTTACTTCAACTTTCGGTAATTCTATTTTTGTTTGCTCAACTTCGCCCAAGTGGATTTCTTCCGCCATAGCAAGCGTTTGCGACAAAGTTAATATACAAGCTATCCCTAATACAAAAATCTTCTTTTCCATATTATTGTTATAGCA
>CAVKDD010000173.1:0-4194 GCA_963654845.1 Acutalibacteraceae bacterium
GGGTTGCAACAAGGTCTTGTCAATGGTCCTAAAGACGGTTTGAAATACGGGTTGAAAGACGGACTTAAATATGGCTTGAAAGACGGTGCTAAAAACGGACAAGTGAACGGGGTTAAAAAATCTAAATAATAAGGAGTGATAATGATTCGATTATTAAATTTGTTGTTGGTTATGGTTATTTGTTCCGCTTGCGTTCAGGCAGCAAATCTTCAGGTTAATCCACAGGCAAAATCTTTTAAATACAGTACGACAGTTGAAAAGGAACGACCGGTCTTAGATGATGTAACAAAAGGGCTTATTGCTGCCTACAGAAAAAATCCGACCGAAGCAAATAAGCAGGCTTTGAAAAATCAAATTGCCATAAATTATGATAAAGTTGTTGCTCGTAAAAAGGCAAAACTTGCCGAATTGAAGCAAACGGCAAAAGACCAATCAAAAATTGATGAAATGCAAGATATCGTAAATGAAATGCTCAGAGATAGAGAAAACAGAATAAATCAATCTTTGAGCAGATTTACGGATTCTCGATTGGTGCCGAATGCAAGAACTTCACAAGACGGTTTTTTACCTGTTTTAGGTGCAGGAAATAATGTTTATATTGCATACGCAACTGTTTCAAATGAGGAGTATGCAAAATTTATCAAAGCCACAGGACGAAAGGCTCCGAGCGGTTGGGTAAACGAAACTTATCCTGCAGGTAAAGCAAATTATCCTGTTGTAAATGTAACTTATGCCGATGCCGTAGCATATTGTAATTGGTTGTCAAGTCGTGATAACAGCGAGAAATATCGTTTGCCGACCGAACAGGAATGGGAGTTTGCTGCTGGACACATGCCAAAAGATGCCGATTTTAACAGTGGTGAAAATAAAGGCTTAACCCCTGTAACTTCTTATTCTCAAACCCTTTCAGCCTCAGGTGCCGTAAATATGTGGGGTAATGTTTGGGAATGGACATCTACTTCTAAAGCTCAACAAGCAAGAACCGTAAAGGGCGGAGCGTGGGATTCCCCGAGAATGAGTTGTCGCACCGAGTATCGAGATGAAAGCCGTAACCAAAATTCAGGCTATGCAAATGTCGGTTTCCGAATCATTAAAGAAAAATAGAGTTATAAAAAAGAGTCGCAAGGCTCTTTTTTATGTATAATAAATGTAAAACGGAGAGATTTTTTTATGAAAAATACATTATTGAGTTTTATATTATGTTTTTCAATTCTGTTTTTAACGGGTTGTACGAAGGACCAAATGATTGGCATGCCTAATCCGTGGACGGATTGTTTGCAAAGTTATGAATGTGCAAAGAAAATAACAGGCTTCACTTTTCCGTTGAACCTTTCAAATTATACGGTTCGGGCAATGCACGACACGATTGAGGTTACATATCCGCTTGATGAAACTCGTGAGGTTACCGTTCGCAAAACTATCACGGAATACAACAATGGCGACAGTAGCGGAGATTATACAAAATATTCCAATAACTCTCAACTTGACGTTGGACAAGGTGTTATGGTTAATACTCGTGGAAATGGTGACAAAATTAACGTAATGTATTTTTGTGCCGAATCGGGTTGCTATTCCGCACGTTGCGAAAACGGGATGTCAGAAAAAGAAGTTAAAGATATTTTCAATATAATCAAAGAGGTTGAAGAGCCAAAGGCGGACTTTCCTGATTAAATTTCTTCAATTCCTTCTATAATATTGTTTTGCTCACGTTGGAACATTTTTATCGGGTGACTGTCAAACGAACTGCCCAGTGCGAGTTTGTCTTTGCCGTTTATAGTTTTTTGAGCTTCTGCCATAATGTCCAATTTGCCGAGTTTTCGTTTCAGCAAAATCTCGTAGTCGTATTTTAAAATGTCAAGAAGTCTTTTAGGCTTTGCCCATCTTCTTTTTGTCGGATTAACACTTTTTGTTACATAGGTTTCTCTATGTTTAAAAATTTCAAAAAGGTTTACGAATTTATTTATTGCACCGTTTACATCATAAAATCCTTGATTAGTCCAATTTGATGCAAATAACCCGTTATCCCGAACGGCAATGGCATCTTTATAACCGTTATTGCTGAAATATGTATTCATTTGGAGTTCTTTATAACTGATTTTGTACGGATTTTTGGTAAGTCCTGCAACAAACATTGTGCCGTCTTGTCCTGCGGTACGTTTTTCAAATTCATCAACAATGGTTTTTAAATACTTTGGCACAACTTCATAACCTTTGCGAGGATAAATACTGTCGCTAAGTATTAGTTTACCTGTAAAATTAGGATTTTGTCGTGTCGGGTTAATGTTCATTTTTTACTCCATGCCAAGTATATGTAAATAAAAAACGCCTGAAAAATTTTTTTGCTAATTTTTCAGGACGTTTTCAAATTTTTAGTTTATTTTTAGAATTTTAACAGAACTTTTAGTGTTTCTTTTTCTTTGTTCTTTTCAAAGGCTTCAATCGCATCATCGATGTTGTAGGTTGCCGAAATAAGCGGTGAAAAGTCAACTTTTCCTGATTTCAGAAGTCTTAATGCTGCAGGGAATTGACCGCATCTTGAACCTAATACGGTGATTTCGTCAATTACGATTGGTGCAAGGTTAAATTCTTTTGAGGCTGCAACCGTGCTTTTTAAAACCAAAACACCACGAGGTTTGGTTAGAGCTAAGGCGGTTTCAAATCCTGAAATTGAACCTGTTGCTTCGACTACAACATCATATTTTTTCTCAATTTTAAAATCGTTTAATAATGAAGTTTCGCAACCTTGAGCCTTTGCAATATCAAGTTTGTTTTGGTGCTTTCCGACCAAAGTCACGTCAATATTTTGAGCATTTAGTGCTAATGCGGTAATCAAACCTAATTTTCCGTCACCCAAAACTACAACTTTTTCAAACGGTTTGATGTGGTGCTGTTCTGTGATTTCAAGGGCTGCGGCAAGGGGTTCTACAAATACCGCTTGAGTGTCAGGGACATTTTCGGGAACTTCAAACAAAACTTCCGTAGGCATTGTGAAATATTGAGCAAATACGCCGTCTTTGTGGAAAATTCCCAAAGTGTGACGGTCAGGACAATGTCTGTATATTTTTTCCGCACACCAAGTACAATCAGGTTTTTTGCAGCCGTAACTGATTTCAGGCACAACTCTTTTGCCGATAAGTGATTTATCATCAGAATTTACGTCTTCAACAATTCCGACCGCTTCGTGACCTAAAATTCCGACATAGCCCATATAGCCTTTTGTGATTTCGTAATCGGTATTGCAAATTCCCGCCAAAGTTACACGAACAAGTGCTTCACCCTTTTTCGGAACGGGTTTTTCATAGTCGTTGACTAATTTTAATTCGTTATCAAAAACAACTGCTTTCATAAATTCTCTCCTATTCTTCGATATTATTCCAATTTTTTACGACTTTATCAAGACTTTGTGTGATGTTGGTTTTACCAAGCAAAATCTCTTGAATTGCCGCATTTATGATGTTATTTATTTCTTTTTGATTTCGTTTTGTTTTGTAGGCAGGCTCAATTTTGTTAATCTGAGATGCACTGATTACACGAGCCTTTGCACTCAAATCATTTGGATTATATTTTGTGTAAAAGTCACTTTTTAAGGTTTTTTCGTTCACCGCCAAAACGTTAGTTAATTTTGCCAATTCGTATTGATTTTTGTCATCTGTCAAAAACAGTGCAAAATCTAAGGCTTCTTTTTGGTGTTTTGACCTTAGCGGAATTACAAAATTCATCAAAGAAAAATCATATTGTCCGAGTTCGCCCGTAATTTGTGGTGCAACGTCAGTTTTGGCGTAGGTTTCGGGAGCATTTTCTTTTATCATGTTTAAAAAGTTTGCACCTGCTCCGATTAGCATAATGTTTTCCGACATATATTTTTCTAAGGCTTCTTGTAGTGTCGTTGTAATGGTTTCTTTCGGGATTAAGTTTTTATCGTAAAGAGTTTTGAATAGCCCGAAAACTTGTTCCGATTTTTTTGAATTAATCATGGTTTTGTCGGCACAGCCGTATTTATTTAATATTTTTAAAAAGGTGTCATTTTCCGTTATGTTCGGAAGCATTATGAAGGCTCCCGTTTTTGCTTTTACTGTCGGGGCTGCGAGAGCAATTTGGTTATATGTTTCAGGCAGCGTGACATTTGCTTTTTTTAATAAATCTTTGTTGTAAATTGTTATTGCACTTGTCGCATACCAAGGAATAGAGTAAAAT
>CAVKDD010000174.1:0-4166 GCA_963654845.1 Acutalibacteraceae bacterium
GATTAATGCGAGTGCGTAGATTCAGAATCTCTTTAATAATCAAAATAAAACAAAGGATTAAGTCCCTAAATCCTTGTAAAACCTTGCAATGAAGAGACCCTGAAACCAGTTCAGGGTGACCTGTCGTGGTGTTTTTCAGCAGGACGTCTGCAAGTCTTAAAACCATTAAAATAATGTTTTCCTCAAAATAACATATATTTACAAATACTTTAATTCAAGGGGATTTTGTATTAATATGTTGGTGTTTAGAGAAGGAGAAAAGTGATGAAAAAAGTTTTATTTTCAATTATTGCTGCCGCTATGTTGGTGTTACCTTCATGTGCTGCAACTTACAACGCTTCTACCAGAACTCCTGTTGTAGGGGCTAATTTATTGACAAAAAGTGGTATTCCTGCATCAAATGTAAAATTTATGGTGGTTTCAGGTACTACTGATAATTCAAATTATTCTACTAACAAAACAGTTAACATTTCTACAAATGATTTAACTTATGCGGGTAATGACAATGAAGTTGCGGCGGTTGTTGCAAGTGAATTGGGGCACATTATCAGCGGTCATTCAGCAAAAGGTAAAGTTGTTTCTTTGTTGACGGCCGGAACTAATATTTCTACAAATAACGAAGCTGCAAGCTCTCTTGTTTCAAGTTACCAAACTTTGAAAGAAGATGAAGAGGCTGACGTTATCGCTGTTGATTTAATGGTTACAGCAGGTTACAACCCATTGGCTATGGTTGTTGTTTTGACAAAACACACAGGAACTTACTTTGAAACTTTGCAAGGCAAACCTGCAAATGCTGAAAGAGCAATGAATGCTTACAATTATATCAGTTATGCTTACCCTGCAAAAGTAAAAGCAGGTTACGGTTGTAACGAATACAAAAACTTCTTGTCTTATGCAAATACTGTTATTGAAGCAAGAAAAGCAAGTTCTAAATTAGAATCAAAAAATACTAAGGCTCAAGCAAAAGCAAAGAAAAAGAGTGCTTCTCAAATCTCTAAATTCAAAGTTAGAGGCGGTATGAGCGGTTGGGATGCTGCTTACGGTTTGTTAAAAGCCGAATAGTTTTTTATTAAAATTTAGCAAGGAAAATACGGTTTTTTATAAGCCGTATTTTTTTTCTTGAAATAATTACTGTATTCGTTAAAATAAATATATGAGAAAGAGCCAATCGAATAATGTTTTAAAATTTCGGTCACCCAAAACAAAAGTCGAAACCTCTCAAATGAAGGGTTTTTCTTTATTTCAAGAGGGAATATTTTTCTTCAACAATGATAATGATTCTGTGGCATTAGAGAAGTTTTTGCAGGCTGAAAAAGAGGGGTATAAATCTGCTGATTTATTTGCAAATTTGGCTTGTTTATACAAAATTTTTGAAGAGGTTGATAAGGCGTTAGTCTATGTAAAAAAGGCTTTGCGATTGGATAATAAGTACGGTTATGCTCACGCCTTGTGTGGAAAATTGTATATACAAAAAGGAAATCCCGAAAAAGGGATGAAACATTTATTAAAAGCGATTGAATGCGGTTACTCAAGTCCGTTTGTTTACGGTTGCATTTCGGATTTGTATGATGATGAGCCGTTTAACAATTACTTGAAGGCTCAAAAATATGCGACAAAAGCGATTAGCGAGTTTCCCGAAGACTATAATTCTTTTTTGGGTGCAGGATATTTATTTTACAGGCATCAAGAATTTTCAAAAGCGTTGGAGTGTTTTTTAAAGGCTTCCAAAATGATGACGGTTGCCGATTCTTCGCTTGCTTTTAGTATTTCGTACTGCTACAGTATGCTAGGTAATTTGCAAAAGGCGATTGAATATGCAAACCAAGTAATCTTTTTGAACAAAAATGACTGGAACGGCTATTACCGAAAGGGTTTTGCCTATTTTCAGTCAGGGGAAAAAGATGAGGTTGCAAAATCAGCGTTTTTGCTTGCCGAAAAATACGGTTGTCCTGAAGCTGATATGTACACAAGGTTGGCGTATCTTGCCGTGATGTCTGATTCTCCGAGTTTTGAGGACGCTATCAAATATTCCCAAAAAGCGTTAGAACATTCTAAAAAAGAGTTTGCCGCATATTTCACAATGGGTTTGGCGTATCATTGCATAAAAGAGGACAGCAAAACCGCAATTAAATATTTCAGAAAATATCAAAAACTTTCCAAGGAGGTTCACGATGCCGAGTTTTACTATGTTTTCGGGGATGCGTTATTGGAATGTTGCAGATTTAAATTTGCCGAAGAACTTATGCAAGAAGCCGTAAAAATTTATCCAAAGGATGAAAATTTGCAAATGTTGCTCATCGAAGCCTTGTTGGAGCGTAAAAATTTTGCTGAAGCCGATAAATATATTAAAAGGCTTGGAGGTTCGGATTTGGCAAACGATTGGAAAAATATTTTCAAAGTCTTTTATAATTACCAAAAAACTCCTCACGATTACAAAGCCTGTTTGAAATACGGAAAAACTATCGTTGACAGGTATCCTGAATCGGTTTTATTTATGATGACGGTTTCAGCGTTCAAGTTGCAGGATTATGAGCTGACTTTCAGGTATTTGGAGCAGTATATTTTCCAAACAGACGTAAAAAATATTTCAAAACGCAACTATAAATCAATAGTGCATTTTTATAAATTGTTCAGCAAAAAGTTCCCCGAATATGCTTTGCTAAGTGTTTGGCAAGAACGTTTTAAGCCCGTTTTTGAAGGTGTGCAAAAGTAAAATTTTACATATTGTCGATAAATTTCATTGCTTCTTCCGCAATACCTTTATTGCTTGTGTTCAGGCATTTTATCCTGTCTTCGGACATTTCAGGCATGTCTTTTAACTTTCTTGTAAGTTTTGCAAGATATGTGAATAACGGCAAAATTTTTCTGTCGTTTGGTTGGAGGCTTACTCCGTTCAGTTCAAAATTTGAGTTGAAAATCTTTTCGCCTGTTGTGTCGTCTTTAGCCATACAACGAGTTGTTACAAATCTTATGGAGTCTGTTGTTTTTTGCTTGATTATTCTTGCCGTGTAATTGTCTTGGCACTTGTCCAATGCTGTTTTAAACTCCGTCAAATCAGCACCGTTGGCATCATCCGTCAAATTTCCTTTAATCAAAACTGTTGCATAATGCTTCTGACCTTGTACTATTTGTCCGTCAGAACGTACAATAGAACCAAATCTTTTGTCTAATTTTTTACCAATGAAAAGGTTGTTCAAGCCTGTAAATGAGATATTATTATTCATATCTGATAGAAAAACCGTAAAAATATTTTTTGCTATTTGAGATATTGCAAAAATTTTTGTTTTAAATTATATTAAAATCTAACCAAAGGAGTGAGTTATGATATTAGAAAGAATTGAAAAATTACAAATCGCAATTTTAGGGCTATTGCTGGCTTTTGGGCTTATCTTTGCCGTTAAATCAGGGGTTACCGCCTTTGCGAAAAATTCGGTTTCCGTGACTGGTTCTGCCTATGAAATCGTAGAATCAGATTCGGGAAATTTGGATTTAGCCTTGAAGGTTAAACGTCCGACAAAGGCTCAGGCTTATTCCACCGCAAAATCTCAGTTGCCCGTAATTTTTGAATATTTAAAATCAAAAGGCATTGATACTGACAAAAAGGTTGATGTAAAGCCTGTTTACGGGTATTATCAATATAAAACAAACCCTAACGGTACAACTTCTTCTGAAGTTGCATATTTTGATTTAACTCAGCAAATTATCGTGAAATCTGATGATGTCAAAAAGATTAAAGAGGTTTCGCTTGATATAAGTTCTTTGATGGACAAAAATATTGAAATTGATGTGAACAGTGCAAGTTATTCGTATTCAAAATTGTCTGATTTGAAGGTTAAATTGCTCAAAAATGCGACAACAGATGCAAAACAACGTGCAACCGCAATGCTAAAATCAACAAATAATCACGTTGGCAAAATTGAATCAGTGAAAATGGGTGTATTTCAAATTACACCTGTAGATTCGACAGATGTTTCAGATATGGGAATTAACGATACATCCACCATTGAAAAGAAAATAACCGCCGTTGCAAATGTCGTATTTCAGATTAAGTAGGGAAAACTATTTTTCTACCGTTAATTAACAATAAAAAAGACTTCCAAATTTTGGAAGTCTTTTTTTATCAAAAGTTATACTTAAAATTAACCTTTAACTTGAGCCATAACTTC
>CAVKDD010000175.1:0-4133 GCA_963654845.1 Acutalibacteraceae bacterium
GCTCAATATTGTTACATAACTTTACAAATTCTTCTAAAATCGCAATTTTACAAGCAAAATCGCAAAACTATTCTTTAATCTTGCTATTTTTGCCGTTTTGCATTATATTTAAACCAACAAAAAGAGGATTATTAATGAAAATTGCGATATATCCGGGAAGTTTTGACCCGATAACAAAAGGACATTTGGATATTTTAAAGAATGCGTCAGAAATTTTTGACAAGGTTATTATTGCCGTTGCTCACAATATTAAAAAAACGGGCTTTTTGACGGTTGAAGAGCGTGTCGAGCTCATTAAACAAAGTGTCAAAGATATTCCGAATGTCGAAGTCGATGCGTTTTGCGGTTTGACTATCGAATATGCAAAAAAACGCAACGCTGAAGTGCTTATAAGGGGGCTTCGTGCCGTTTCTGATTTTGAGTATGAAATGCAATTATCACAGGCAAACAGTGCCTTATGTAAGGAAATTAAGACGGTCTTTTTGACTACAAAACCGAAGTATAACTTCATTTCTTCAAGCACAATCCGAGAAATTTTGGCAAACGGCGGAGATATTTCAAAATTCGTTCCTGAGCCTGTATATAATTATTTGAGGGACAAAAAGGAGTTTGTCGATGAAGTTTGAAAGTAAAGAGTCAATCAAAAATCTTGAAAAACAACTTCAGTCGGGGTATTCCCTGCCGATATTCAGAGGGTATGTTGCCGTTAAAACTACGGGATTTTACAAGTTTATTGACACTTTTTATTCTTCTTTGCCGTCTGATTTGCACGAGGCAAGATTGCTTTTGCAAAAATTTGATAGCAATTTTCATAATCAAAATGACAAAAGCACAACTTCTAAAACCTCTTCGTTCGATTGTTTGCGAGAACTTGAAGTTCGTTTGGACGAAGCAATAAAATTTGCTGATTTTGCGATTGTGAGCGTCAAGGAATTTGAAAATTTAATTAATAAAGTTTACAAAAGTTTGCCTGAAGAGATTACAAGAGCTGAAACTTTGGACAGGTGAAAAACATGTTAAAATATGTAATTACATGCCAAAATAATATTTGACAATTACCCGTTATCATGGCACACTTTAATTACATAAATGTGAAAGGGATAAAAGGGATACTAACATGCCACAAAACGGAGTTTACGATTTACTAAAAATGTTGGAAATCGCCTTAGATGAAGGTTATTCCGTACTCAAATATACTGTAGTAAACAAAAGAGAAATTGAAGATTTAATAGATAGAATATACTCAGCATTACCGCCTGAAGTTCAAGAAGCAAGACTTTTACTTCGTGACAAAGAAAGATTGATTAACGAAGCAAGACAACAGGCAGCAAGAATTGTTCAGGATGCACAAAACGAAGCAGACAGAATTTTGTCTGAATCCGACCAGAAAAAAGCTCTTGAAAGAGAAGGTGCTCGTATTAAAAATGAAGTTATGGAAGATTGCGAAAAAATGAAACATCTTGCAAAACAAGATAGCGAAAATCTCAGACTTCAAGCAACCGAAGAAGCCGTTAAAATTCGTGAAAGTGCAGAACTTTATGCTGAAAGACTTTTCACTTGTTTGGAAGGCAATTTAACTCAATTACAACAAGATGTTAAAAATTGTCAATTATATGTAAATAAGATGAGAAATGATACCTCTGCCCGTTATTCCACTCAAGCGGGTGCAACGAGAGAATTATAAGTCTTAATTAAAAAATAATATATCAAAAGCACTTTTTATAAAGTGCTTTTTTATTGGCAAAAATGTAGTATTTGTTTACAATTAGTTTGCAATTTATTTTTTTTGGTATATTATAAAACTATAAGCCGATAAAGATAGAATGTGTAAATGCCACATTCTATTTTAAATAGAAGACAAGTTAATAACAAAAGGAAATAAAACAATGGGTATCAAAGGAAAAAATGACAGAATGGTAGTTTTAGCATGTGAAGAATGTAAAGAAAGAAACTACACAACTACTAAAAACAAAAAAAATATTAAAGAAAGATTAGAATTGAATAAATATTGTCCAAGATGCAGAAAAACTACTGCACACAAGGAAACTAAGTAAGAATTCGGATACGGAAGGCGGAAAAGTTTTCTGTCTTCCGTGCTCAAAACTTTGATTGAGCGTCCTTAGTTCAGTTGGTAGAACGTCGGTCTCCAAAACCGGATGTCGAGGGTTCGAGTCCTTCAGGGCGCGATTTTAATTCAAGTAAAGGATTGTTAAAATGAATGAAGCAGTAGAAGCTATAAAAACATATTTTAAAGGTGTAAAAGCTGAATGGGGAAAAGTCAGTTGGCCTGAAAGAAGAACCGTGATTTTTGAAACCGGTTCTGTTATTGTGATTGTCTTTGTTTTTACTGTTGCTATATATTTAATGGATTTAATCTTTAAAGGATTATTCGGCTTAATCAAGCCGGTTTAATAAAACCAAACGTTAAGCAAAAATATAACTAAAGGTGGCTTATGACTAAAAACGAAAAAACTATGGAAGAAGAATTAAACGAAGATATCTTGGAAGAACAAGCACAAGAACAAGCTGTTCATGCTGAAAAAGAAGCCAAGAAAAATCAAAAAAGATGGTATATTGTTCACACCTATTCAGGTTACGAAAATAAGGTAAAAGTGAACCTTGAAAAACGTATTGAATACATGAACATGGGCGACAAGATATTCAGAATTGAAGTTCCTCAAAAAACGGTTACTCAAATGAAGGCCGGTAAAAAACAAGAAAAAGAAGAAAAAATCTTCCCGGGTTATGTTCTTGTCGAAATGATTATGGACGAAGACAGCTGGTATGTTGTAAGACACACTTCAGGCGTAACAAAATTTGTAGGTTCAGCGAAAAAACCTATTCCTGCAAGAGAAAGTGAAATCAAAAAGATTCTTCACAGATCTACTTCTCAAGTTGAAAAAATCGAACTTGACGTTAAAGCAGGTGACAAAGTTAGAATTATCTCAGGTCCGTTTGCAGACTTTGATGCGGATATCGTTGAAGTTTATCCTGATAAATCTAAACTTAGAGCAAATGTTTCCATCTTTGGTCGTGAAACTCCGATTGAGTTGGAATACAAACAAATCAATAAGCTATAATTAAAAAGCAGATAGTACAAAAATGTGGAAGGATTTTTATTGAGAAATAGAAACCGTTATTACCACAAAAGGAGAAAAAAATGGCAAAAAAAGTAGTAGGAAAAATCAAGCTTCAAATCGAAGCAGGTAAAGCAAATCCGTCACCACCGGTTGGTCCGGCACTAGGTCAACATGGTGTTAACATCATGGATTTCTGTAAGCAATTCAACGCTAAAACTCAAGACAAAGCAGGATATATTATTCCGGTTGTTATTGATGTTTATGAAGATAAAAGCTTCACATTCATTATCAAATCACCTCCGGCTCCTGTATTGATTAAAAAAGCTTTAAATATTCCTAAAGGTTCATCTGTACCTAACAAGGATAAAGTTGCTGAAATCACAAGAGCTCAATTAGAAGAAATCGCTAAAATTAAAATGGACGATTTGAATGCTACAACAATGGAAGCTGCAGTGAAAATGATTGCAGGTTCTTGCAGAGCAATGGGTGTAACAGTAAAAGATTAATTGATGGAAGGACGAAAGTCCGTTAATACCACGAAAGGAAAACTAAAAAATGTCAAAAATAACTAAAAAACAAAGAAAAATGCAGGAAATGCTGGAAGGTTTTGTACAACCTTCAACGGCTGTAGATGCAATTAAAAAATTACAAGAAATTTCAAAAGAAGTTTCTAAGTTTAACGAAACAGTTGAATGCCACATGCGTTTAGGTATTGACGTTAGACAAGCAGACCAACAAATCAGATCAACTGTAGTTTTACCTGCAGGTTTGGGTAAAGAAGTTAGAGTTTGCGTTATTGCTAAAGGTGCTAAGGCTACTGAAGCAACAGAAGCAGGTGCTGACTTTGCAGGTGCTGAAGAAATCATCGATAAGATTTCAGGCGGCTGGTTTGAATTTGATACATTGATTGCAACACCTGATTGTATGGCAATGTTAGGTAAATTAGGTCGTGTTTTAGGACCTAAAGGCTTAATGCCAAACCCTAAAACAGGTACTGTAACAATGGATATTGCAAAAGCAGTTAAAGATGCTAAAGCCGGTAAAGTTGAATAC
>CAVKDD010000176.1:0-4119 GCA_963654845.1 Acutalibacteraceae bacterium
TATGAAAAGGAGTACACAAAAACATGAAAAAACGAGCATTTACACTGGCGGAAGTATTGATAACACTGGGAATAATCGGTGTGGTTGCTGCGATGAGTATTCCATCTTTATTTTTAAAATATCGAAAAGAGCAAACCTTAAATAGGTTGAAGCGTGCAATATCAGTTATTAATCAAGCTTATAAAATGTCGTATAATGATTTGGGAGAGCCTATAAACAGTAATTTAAAAATGAATGCTCGAGAATATATAATGACATATTGGGCTCCATATATAAAAATTTCAAATCTTTGTGTGAAGTATTCTGATTGCGGTTATAAATCTGTTGAGCCGCATTCTTATGCAAACGGCACACATGCAACTTGGTGGATAGCAGGAAAATCAGATTCTGTAAATGGTACCAGAGTTTCTTTTAAAACTTCTGATGGCATACTGTATTTGCCAATGTTTGCGACTCCAAAAGATGATGGAAGCGGTGAAACTATTGAAATGCTTTCTATTATTGTTGACATAAACGGTGCTGACGGACCAAATAAATATGGGCAAGATGTGTTTTGGTTAACAAGAGTACCGACAGGAAATGGGGAAATAAAGTTATATGGTTATGATAAAACCGATGCCCAAGTAAATGCAAATTGTTCATCTGGTGGTACCGGTGAATATTGTGCAGAAAAAATTCGCCGTGACGGGTGGAAAATTACAAAAGACTATCCGTGGTAGTTTTTTACTCCACAATTTCGTACAATTCTTGGGCTTGTTGAATGCTGACGTTGCCTGTCGGAACTTTCAGAACTTTTGCTTTTGTCGTGCGGGTTGCGTATTCAATTTCGATAATATCGTTTTCTTTGATTTGTTTGGCAGGTTTTGCTGGATTGCCGTTTACGAAAACTCTGCCCATATCGGAAACCTCATTGGCAACCGTTCTTCTTTTTATCAATCGTGATACTTTTAAAAATTTGTCTAATCTCATAGTTGTCATTTTAGCACAGTTTTTGATTTTATGATATAATTTTTTCAAGGGAGATGTGCAATTTATGAAAAAGTTGTTAGGATTTTTGTTCGGTATATTTTTTATATTGATGTTGGGGGTAAAGGCTCAGGTTTTTGCCGATAATATCAAGTTCGCACAGATTACGGACACTCATTTGTCTGCTACAAACCCTTATACGGCTTCGGTTTTGGAAAGTGCCGTGGAAGATATTAACAAGCAATCCGACATCTCTTTTGTCGTTTTTACGGGCGATAATATTGCAAACCCTAAAGAAGCAGATTTGAACGAGTTTGTAAAAATAATTAAGAAATTGAACGTTCCTTATTATATTGCACTCGGAAATTCGGATGTTTACAAGTCTAACGGCTTGTCAAAGGTTCGTTATTTTGAAATTCTGAAAGAAGCAAATTTGTTGAAATTTAACACTCAAAAATCACCGAACTATGTTTTCAAAAAGAATAATTTTGTTTTTGTTGTGGTTGACGGTGCAAAAGAGGTCGTTCCGGGGACTGTCGGGTATTACCGCAAGGATACTTTGGACTGGCTGGACAAGGTTTTGACAAAGTATTCTAAAAATGATGTGGTAATTTTTCAACATTTTCCTGTCGTTTACCCGAAGGAAGTTGAATCTCGTTTAAAAACTCATAAAACTTACCGTGTAGAAGATTATTTGAAGGTTTTGGCAAAGCATCAAAATGTTTTGGCAGTTGTTTCGGGGCATTTTCATGTGAATGCGGAAACTATGGAAAACGGTGTTTATCACATAAGTTCGCCGTCACTTTTGACATTGCCGCAATCGTATAAAATTATTGATATCGTGACAACAAAAGAATTTTCACCGATAATTTATACTCAGCTTCGTGAATTTGATGTTAAAAAAGATGCTAATGCAGGAATGTCGGAAGATTCGGCAAACTAACGGGTTAGGACGTCTTTTACCCATTTAAAAATAGTTTTTCCTTTAAATAGCACGGCAAGAGTTCCGCCAACGCCTAGCAAAATCTTCAAAACCATTGGGAATTTTATAACTTCTTTGGGTTTGGCTTTTTTCTGTTTCTGAAAAATATCCGCTTGAATTTGATTGTAGCGTTGTTCGGCTTCTCTGTCCGAGTACAGCGTTTTTGTCGGAAGCTTGTCAGGCATGGTCAAATCTTTTGCGAAGACTTGGTCTCCGTAGTGCATTGATTTGTTTGCAGGATTATCTATTTGTACTACCATATTTATATAAAAACATTTTTTTGATAAAAATTGCTACCTGATTTGTAAATATTTATTACCTGTTTTGGGAAACGGTTGGTTTTGGACTTGCTTTTTATTTCTGTTTAATATAGTATGACAATATAATCGCAGACAATTAGTTTCCGAATGTCGGAATTAAATGAGAAATCGGCTAATCGAGATTACACAAATGAAAATAAATAGCATATATATTTGACTAAGTGTAAGATTTTGCGATTTAAAACGAAGAAAGCAAAGTCTTTTTTCAGTTTTAAGGTCGATAACACAGATTGCAAGGCAATCACAAAACATTTTAAAGGAGCTAAAATGGCAACAAAAGAATTCAAATCACAAAAAATTGATGCTATTAAGGCAAAAATCGAAAAAGCTCAAGTAGCGGTTATTACCGAGTATCAAGGTTTGACAGTTGAAGATATCACTAAATTAAGACGTGAAATCCAAAAGAACGGTGGCGATTACATGGTTACTAAAAACACTTTAGTAAAAATCGCTGTTAAAGGAACCGAATACGAAGCATTAACTGAAAAAATGAGCGGACCAATCGCATTGGCTTTCGGTTTTGAAGATCCTGTAACACCTGCAAAAGCAGTTGCTAAATTTATCAAAGATACTAAAAAAGGTACTATCGTTGGTGCTGTATTGGACGGTAAATTATTAACTGAAGCAGAAACAAAAGCTTTGGCAGAACTTCCTACAAAAGAAGAACTTTTTGCAAAAATGCTTGGATCTATCAATTCGCCGGCATCAGGTATCGCAAATTCTATCAACGCAGTTCTTTCTCAACTTACAAGAGCAATGGCTGCAGTTCGCGACCAAAAAGCTGCTTAATCAGGCAGTTATATTTAAGCAAATGTGCTTAAATTTGTATTAGTAAATTACTCAAAATTATAAAGGAGAAAAACAATGAGTGTAGAATCTATTTTAGAATCAATCGAAAAATTAACATTATTAGAAGCAGCAGAATTAGTTAAAGCTATGGAAGAAAAATTCGGCGTATCTGCAGCAGCTCCGGTAGCAGTTGCAGCAGCTCCTGCAGCAGCAGCTCCGGCTGACGATGCTGATGCTGAAGTTTCTGTAATCTTGGCTTCAGTTCCTGCTGATAAGAAAATCGCTGTATTGAAAGAAGTTAGAACTTTGACAGGTTTAGGCTTGAAAGAAGCTAAAGACTTAGTTGAAGCAGCTCCTAAAGCAGTTAAAGAAAACATCAAAAAAGACGAAGCTGAAGCAATCAAGAAAACTCTTGAAGCAGCTGGTGCTACTGTTGAAATCAAGTAGTTTGATTTTTAACTCAAATTTCGACAAAGACGGTTCTGAAAAGAGCCGTCTTTTCGTTTGATTTTTATTTTTCAATGTGCTATTATGTTCCTGTAAAATTTTAAATAAGGAGAGTTTTCAAAGTGATTTCACTAAGCGGTTTGTTATTATATTTGGCATTTGTAGTTTTTTGTTTGTTTTTATTGGAAATTATCTTGAGAAAAAAACGTGGATTTGATTTTCAGGAATATTTGGTACAGCAATACAAATCTCATTTTGGAAAAAACAAAGGTGCAAAAGTTGCTCCAATCACAAAATCAACGGGTAACAAATCTTTGGTGTTACTTGATGCAGGAGCAAATAAGGCAACCGTAATTGCGACACTAAGACAAATTATGGCAATAGATGCAACCACCGCACAAACACTTGTTAATGCCGCTCCTACAACAATTTTGAAAAATGTTTCCGATACCGAAGCTGTTATGAATAAAAAGGCTTTGGAATTTGTCGGTGCTAAATTAGAAGTTAAATAAAATCGAGAATTAAATCTTTATAAATAATAAAAAAAAGAACCTTTTTAAAAGGTTCTTTTTTCAGTTCCAAGTGTTAGTGAAAATCTGTTTAGATGGTTAGAAT
>CAVKDD010000177.1:0-4096 GCA_963654845.1 Acutalibacteraceae bacterium
TTCCTTCAATTTTTCGATAGTTTTCTCCATACAAAGGATTGTAGCAGATTTTTTAATTGCTTGCAATACAACGGAAAAAGGTTATTTTTTCGCAAAAATCGGGTCAAGAAATTTTTGTTTTGCTTTCTTTTGCAAAACTCCGATATAAGTTGTTATTACCATTGTCAAGACAAAGTACAGATATGTGGTTTGGACAGGGTCGTAAATCCAGTAAATATTATGGTTAAGACGTTCTGACATAGGAATACCGTTGATTTTTAATAAAATTGCGGTGATTATGTACATTACGAGTAAATGGTTTGCCATAATGTGGTATGTTACGTTGCCCATATCTTGTAAGAATTTTATGTCCTTCAGGTACGGATAAAGAAGTTTTACGACAAACAATGATGCCCAAATTCCCGTGATACTTGTAAATATCGGAACAATTAATTGTTGGTCAAATCTTGCCCAAACCAAGACGTAACTCAATCCGATACCGTGAACAGGGTCAAAATCTCTGTTAAACAACCACAAAATTGCTTGCAAAGAAATCATTGCTCCTGCCCATTTCGGGGTGAAAATATTGTAATTGTCTTTTATGTAATGTACATAAAAATATCCCAAATAAACAAAAAATACCGACATCATTGTACGAATTACAACGAGTGTAAACGGAGTTACTGCTGTAAGTTTACTGAGTGGAATTGCTAAACACCCGATTATTGTAAAAAATACGAGGTGGAAAATTTTGTTATCTTTGCATTTTTTGAGGGTTCGCATCAAAAACAAAAATACTGTCATAGTCATAAATAATTGGGTTACGAACCACAACGGGCAAGACAAATCGAATTGATGACCGTTCAAAAACGGGGTTATGAAGAAGTTTTTGAAGGTTACCGGCATGCCCCAAAATTTGCCTGTTAATTTTGCGATAAGAAGTGTTACGCCAAGGTAAAACAAATTATACCAAAAGTACGGCACAAGCAGGCTTTTTATCCTTTTGTCCATAAATTCGGCGACATTTGTTAAATATTTGTCTTTAAACAAATAGCCCGAAATGAAGAAAAACAAGGCTAATTGAAAAGAATAAGGCGGAAACATTCCAAGTAGTGAAAACTCTAAATGCCCCGAAACAACAAGCATTATTGCCAATGCTTTTAATATATTTATTTCGTTAAAATGCACATTATTCATGCCTGTATTATAGCAAAAATTTGAAAAACGAGTGTTATTTTATTAAGTTATTATAATGTTCGTTGTAAAAATCGAGGTATCGGTCTTCCAAAATCGCTTGACGGCATTTTTTTGCAAAATCTATCAGGAATTTTATGTTATGAATTGACAAAAGTGTTGAAGCGGTTGCTTCCTGACACTTCCAAAGATGTCTGATGTAGGCTCTTGAGTGGTTTCTGCACGCATAACAATCGCAACCTTCGACAAGCGGAGCGTGGTCATCTTTGTATTTTTCGTTTTTAATGTTTGCTTTGCCGTTCCAAGTGAAGAAAGAGCCATGACGAGCGTTTCTTGTAGGAAGAACGCAGTCAAACATATCAACTCCGAATTTTATTCCGTTGAGCAAATCTTCAGGTGTGCCAACTCCCATAAGATAACGAGGTTTGTATTTTGGCAAAAGCGGTGCAACAAGTTCGGTGAAGTGGTTTTTGATGTCTGTAGGTTCACCGACACTAACGCCGCCGATAGCATAACCGACAGCATCAAAGGTTGAAATTACCCTTGCACTTTCTTTTCTCAGGTCATCAAAAAATGCACCCTGAACGATTGGGAAAAGTGCTTGTTTAGGGTTTGTTTTTGCCTTAACACAACGTTCTAACCACCTGTGAGTACGTTCCATTGCGGCTTTTGCGGTTTCATAGTCACAAGGATACGGGGCACATTGGTCAAATGCCATTATGATGTCCGCTCCGATATTTTGCTGAATTTTCATTGAAATTTCAGGCGAAATGTAGTGACGTGTGCCGTTTTTAGGGTCTTGAAATTCTACACCGTCTTCGGTAATTTTGTTCAAATGTCCGAGTGAGAACACTTGAAATCCGCCAGAATCAGTCAAAACTGGTTTGTCCCAGTTCATCCAACCGTGAATCCCGCCGAAATCGTGTATTCTTTCATCACCCGCTCTAAGGTACAAGTGGTAAGAGTTTCCCAAGATTATTTGAGCTCCCGTGTCTTTTATTTGGTCACAGGTTAGAGATTTTACTGCCGAATTTGTACCGACAGGCATGAAAATAGGTGTTTCGATTTTCCCGTGCGGGGTGGTCAAAATCCCTGCTCTTGCACCAGTTTGAGCATCTTCGTGTATTAATTCGTAACTAAAATAATCTTTTTCTTCCATTTGTGTTTCCCGTGCTGAATTGTGATTTATTCCGCATCTAAATTTTCAATTACTAATTCTGACATACATTTTCCGTCAGGGAAAAGTTCGTTTTCGTTGAAGTAGATAGCGATTTCTCTTTCGGCACTTTCAACAGAATCCGAACCGTGTACGATATTGTATTCTTTTACTTGTGCAAAATCGGCTCTGATTGTACCTACTTCTGCTTGGTTAGGGTCTGTAGAACCCATAAGATGTCTTGCTCCTGCAACTGCGTTGTAACCTTGAATTACCATAGCAACGATAGGACCGCTTTGGATATATTGGATAAGTCTTGGGTAGAACGGTTTGCCAAAGTGTTCCGCATAGTGTGCTGCCGCTTGTTCTGACGAAACGTTAAGCATCTTCAACCCGATTACTTTAAACCCTTTTGCTTCAAATCTCTTGATAACTTCTCCGATTAGTCCTCTTTGAACTCCGTCAGGTTTTACTGCAATAAAAGTTCTTTCTTCAGTGTGCATAAGTATTCTCCTCTTATATGTGTATATATGCCGATTGTAACATAAAAATATTATTTTGCACCTTTTTCGCTAAATGTCCGCCCACACATAGCTTGGGTAATCTGTCGGAGCGTTTAATTTCGGATTTTTGTTTTCGCAAATAACGGAATTATAAAAAAGGTCATTAATTTTAATCGGTGTTCCGTCTTCTGTCAAAACTTTTGTTTTAGGTATATTTTTTAAAACTTCAAAATTTTGTTCGCCTGAGCCTATATACGGGTCAATCGTACAGGTAAAAATTCTGTTTTTATCAATAGGTTCTGAGTTTTCGTTTAACAATTTTTCGCCGTTGATTTCAATTTGAACGATTTTGTAAGTTTTATCTTTTTCGTTTCCTTTGCCCGTAATTTTTACATTTTGTGAGCATTGCAAAAACCTTGCATTCCCTCTGTCTTTGTACATCCTGAGGCTTCCCGCATTTTCAAAAACTTTCAATAATTGTTCTGTTGTAATTTCTATTTTTTCAAGGGTTGATGAGGCACACATTACCTTCATCAGGTCGTATTTTGTGATAGTTTTGCTCTCGCAAGTTTTGAGCGAATACATAGTAAATCCTGTTGAATGGAAGGCGATATCGGTATGTCCGACCTCTTTCATTTTGTCAGATATAAAAGTTCCCAAAGGGCAAGCTTCCGAGTAGGCTTTGGGCAAATTCAACAATCTTTTTGATAGAACTTTTGTTAAACACGTTTGATTTTCGTATTCTAAAATCGGTTGTTCAAGTTCGGGTATAAAAGACAAATCTTCCGCCTTGATATTTTCAACTTTTTCCACCTTCGTATCAAAATCAATTTTGTACATCGCACGGGCAAAAGATAGCGGATAATAGATGTTATTTGTGAAATCAGGCTGCATCGGAGAGTGTTCATGCCCGCCGATAATCAAATCTATATTTATATTTTGTGCTTTTGCAAATTTGTATAATTTTTCGCTTTCCGTTAGCCAATGGTGGTTTAGAAGAAGAATTTTGTCATAAGGTTCAGTGATTTTACCTAAAAGTTTTGTCAAACCTTCTTGAGGGGAAAGCATGTTGTAGCCGAATTTTTTTGCACAGGAATTATTCAGACAAAAGCCCGTAATCAGAAATTTCTGTCCGTTTATTTCGATAATTTTATATTGATTAACCCAGTTTGCGTTTTGTCCTGTTTTAATTTCAATAATATTTGAACAGACTACATTTATTCCCGCTTGTTCAAATTTCCGAATTGTTTGTTTTAAAAATTCA